>JANPDG010000233.1:0-19033 GCA_031431335.1 Polaromonas sp.
AGCATGCCCTCGCCACTCTCAGTGGTGAAGTCGGCGATGTCTTTGAGAAGTGCCGTGTGCCCACGTGCGCGCACTGCGGCGTGGCCAAACTCGCGCTTGTGCCCGCCTTCGACCTTGCCGCCCAATTGGTGCGCCATGGCCTGCATGCCGTAGCAAATGCCGAGCACGGGGATGCCCAACGTAAACACGGCCTCGGGTGCTTTGTCTGTCAGCTCTTCATAAATACTGGCGTGGCTGCCCGACAGGATAATGCCTTTGAGCGAACCGTCTTTGGCGTAGTCGCGCAGCCAGTCGCTGGTCACGTCGCACGGATGCACTTCGCAGTACACATGCGCCTCGCGCACGCGGCGGGCAATGAGCTGGGTGACTTGGGAGCCAAAGTCGAGAATGAGGATTTTTTGGTGGGTCATAAAGGGACGCTTGAAAATGGGTGTTGGGTCAAAAAATCTACGGGTTTCAAAATTGCAAATGGCAAACCGGGTTCATTCGCCAAGGCCAGTAAGTCTTGATCCCCTGTCACTAAAACATGGGCTCGGCTAGCTTGGGCTAAGTCAAGAAACATCTGATCGAGCGGATCGCGGCAAATGGGCAAAGCTGCAGGTATCGCGGCGGGCGAGATGTCGGCTATGTGTGCGAAGGGTAAGTAGTCGGCCAACAAGTCGCGTTGTTGCTGGGCACTGAGTTTAAATTTAGTGTACGCCAGCACGCACATTAATTCTGTGGTGGCTTCTTTGGATGTGAAAGGCAAGATTTTTCCAGTCTCCCAGAGCTTGCGAAAGCGAACCAAAGTTCCGCTTGTAAAAACTAAAGCTGAGAGCAGCACAGTGGTGTCTAACACCACGCGCACAACGGTTTGAGACATTAGAGAAACTTAAGCTTTGGTGCTACGTGCCCATTGGATGGCATCGGTGACATCTTGCTCTGTAATTCCCATCAGTTCAAGTTTTCTGCGCACGGCATCCCCGTTGTGCACCCGCACAGGAGTCAGCATAATGCGGTCGTTCACCGCCTCCACCTCAAAATACTCGCTGGGTGGCAGTTGCGCGATGACGGCTTTAGGCAACGTGATCTGGTTTTTAGAAGTCAGCTTGGCTAGCATCTTATTTCCTTTAAGTAAGAATTCCTTACTTTCCCCCATTCTACATCGACATAAAGAAACCGTCACTCCGCCCGATAATTCGGCGCTTCTTTGGTGATCTGCACATCATGCACATGGCTCTCGCGTATGCCTGCGGTAGTGATTTCGACAAACTCGGCTTTGTTTTGCATGTCTGCAATGGTGGGGCAGCCGCAGTAGCCCATGCTGGCGCGCAGGCCGCCGGCCATTTGAAAAATGATGCTGACGACCGAGCCTTTGTAGGGCACGCGGCCTTCGATGCCTTCGGGCACGAGTTTGTCGGCATTGGGGTTGCCGGTAGAAGACTCTTGAAAGTAGCGGTCGGCGCTGCCCTGCTGCATGGCGCCAATGCTGCCCATGCCGCGATAGCTTTTGTAGCTGCGGCCCTGGAACAGCACCACTTCGCCGGGCGCTTCTTCGGTGCCTGCAAACATGCCGCCCATCATGACGGTGCTGGCACCTGCGGCGATGGCTTTAGCGATGTCCCCTGAATAACGTATTCCGCCGTCGGCAATGCATGGCACGCCGCTGCCGCGCAGCGCTGTGGCTACGCTGTCAATGGCCATGATCTGCGGCACACCCACACCTGCCACGATGCGGGTGGTGCAAATGCTGCCGGGGCCAATGCCTACCTTCACACCGTCAGCGCCCGCCTCAACGAGAGCCAGCGCGGCCGAGCCAGTGGCAATGTTGCCGCCAATCACATCGATCTGCGGGTAGTTTTGTTTGACCCAGCGCACGCGCTCGATCACGCCTTTGCTGTGGCCGTGCGCGGTGTCGACCACGATCACGTCTACGCCTGCCTCAACCAGCGCTGCCACACGCTCCTCGGTACCCTCGCCCACGCCTACGGCAGCGCCTACGCGCAGCTTGCCTTGGTCGTCGCGGGCGGCGTTAGGAAAGCTGGTTTGCTTGGTGATGTCTTTGACGGTAACCAAGCCTTTAAGCTCAAATACAGGGCTGACCACCAACACGCGCTCTAAGCGGTGTTTGTTCATCAGCGCCTTGGCGTCGGCCAACGGCGCACCCACGGGCACGGTCACCAGGCGCTCACGCGGGGTCATGATGTCTTTGACCATCACGTCCATGCGCGTTTCAAAGCGCAGGTCGCGGGCGGTCACTATGCCCACCACCTTGCCGCCGTCCACCACCGGAAAGCCGCTGACGCCCAGTTGCTCGCTCAAAGCAATGACTTGGTGCACCTTAAAGTCTGATGGAATCACCACCGGGTCGCGCAGCACGCCAGACTCGTGGCGCTTGACTTTGCGCACCTGGGCAGCTTGCTCTTTGGCGGTCAGGTTTTTGTGGATGATGCCGATGCCGCCTTCTTGCGCCATAGCAATGGCCAGGCGCGCCTCAGTCACCGTGTCCATCGCGGCGGCTACCAGAGGCAAGTTCAGCGTAATATTGCGCGATAGACGGGTCGCGAGAGAAGTGTCCTTGGGCAGGACCTCGGAGAAGGCGGGGACGAGTAAAACGTCGTCAAATGTCAGTGCTTTGCCAAGCAATCGCATAGTGGAGGCTCCAAAAGACAGATTGTACCCGCGCCAAACGGGCAAACTGGTGTAAACCCTATTCGCTGTGGCGCGTTAAAACCTAACTGACTGTGTGCGGCAGGCCGACCAGCGGCGCAATTATGCGCATTGGCGGCAGCAGACTGTCAGCCTTAGCCTCGCCATGCCAGCCACTCCGCGATACACTACCGATATGAAAACTAAAGCCTTCGCACTGATCCAAACCGCATCGCTCTTACTAGCTCTTGGGCTTGGCGTGGCCAGTACAGCGCACGCCCAATGGGGCTGGACCGATAAAGACGGCCGTCGCATATTCAGCGATCAGGCCCCGTCGTCCGAGGTGCCTGACAAAAGCATCTTCAAACGGCCCGCTGGTTCGCGCGCTGCAGCGCCCGTAAAAGCACCTGAGACCCCAGATGCTGCTGGCACTGGTGCAGCAGGTGCCGCAGCTAACGCCGCTGCTACAGCGGCAGGCACTGCGGGCGCTAAGCCAGCCCTCAAAGTATCTGGTAAAGACCCCGAGCTAGAAAAGAAGAAAAAAGAAGCCGAAGCTGCCGAAACTGCTAAAAAGAAAGCAGAAGCCGACAAAATAACCAGCCAAAAAGCTGAGAATTGCGAATTGGCCAAGCGCTCTAAATCCAACCTTGGCTCTGGCGTGCGTATTGCCACCACCAACGCCAAAGGCGAACGCGAAATCATGAGCGACACCGACCGCGCAGTAGAGATCAAGCGCATGGACGAGATGATTGCCAGCAGCTGCAAGTAAACGCGCTCAATACCCCGGCTTGGCACCCGGCCTGCGCGCCTTGAACAGCCCTGAAGTCCGCGCACCTTGCTGGGCAAAGCGCTCTCTGCGAGCAACTTTGGGGTCTACGCGCAAAGCGCGACACAGCTCGATCCTGTCCAGGTCAGCCAATGGCTGCGACAGCGCAGCTTTAACGCCCCAAACGGCGCAGTGCACACTGGGCTGCAGAGCAATGGCAAAACGGCTGTCGAGTGCGCACAGGGCCAGCGCATCGCGCACGCAAGCGCCCGCAGGCAGGCTAAGCGCCATGGTGTGTACCTCGCGCGGCGCGCTAGAGGTGCACACCGTGATATGCAACAGACCCACTGCTTTATCCATACACCTGCTCAGACCGCTTGACAAAAGCATCCACCAAGCTCGAGGCAATTTTGTCAAACACCGGGCCCACCAGTGCGGCCAGCGTGGCGCTGTCAAAGTCGTAGCTTAGGCGCAGCTCGACTTTGCAGGAGTTGTGGGCTACGCTTCCCACCGGCGTGAACAGCCAAGCACCGTCAAGCTGAGAAAACGGCCCTTGCACCAGCTGCAAATGCACCTGTAGCGCGCCGTCTGTAACTTGGCTGTGGGTGTTGCGGGTGGTGAAGGTTTGGCGCACACCACCCAGGCTGATGCCCACCTGCGCTGTGGCAACGGCCGACTCGGGCGGGCCCGCAGACTCGATGACTCGGGCTTGGTCGCACCACGGTAAAAACTGTGGGTAGCTGGCCACATCGGTGACCAGGTCGAACATTTGGCGGGCGCTGTACCAAATCAGGACAGACTTATTCACAGTTTTCACGTTGGGCTGCGGCTTGGGTTGTGGCTGGGGGTGCATTAGGGTTCTAAAATACGCTCTTTGCAGCTGCAATTGTATTTGGGCAGCAGCGCCCCAACTACGCCCCATGACAAATAAGCCCGCAACGTCCACTAAAAAGCAAGCGACCCCAGCCGATTCGCGCATCGCCGACAATAAAAAAGCCGCTTTCAACTACTTTTTTGAAGAGCGGTTTGAGTGCGGCATTGTGCTGGAGGGCTGGGAGGTCAAGGCCGTGCGCAACGGCAAAGTGCAGCTGACAGACGGCTACGTACTGGTGCGCGGCGGCGAACTGTTTTTGCTAGGTTGCCAGATCAATCCGCTCAAAACAGCGTCCACGCACGTCAACCCTGACAGTGTACGCACCAAAAAGCTGCTGATGAAGAAAGACGACATTCGCCGCTTGATCGGCAAAGTCGAGCAAAAAGGCTACACACTGGTGCCGATTAACCTGCACTGGAAAAACCGCCACATCAAATGCGAGATAGCTCTGGCCAAAGGCAAAGCCGAGCACGATAAGCGCGACGTGATGCAAGAGCGCGAAGGCAAGCGCGAGGTGGAGCGGGCGATGAAGGACTTAAAGCGCAGGTAAGGCAGCTCAAGCAGTCAGCTGACTTATTGGGCTGTCCCTGTCGTTCAGATAGCTACTCTTTTAAGAGCTCTGGCAGCTTTTCAAGCAACTTAGTTTCACACGACTTGAGCGTGGCATCCAACTCGGTTTTGACTTTTGCATAGTCGTCTTCGGCCCATTGCTTTTCAGTCAGCATAATTTTTGAACCTGCGCCACAGTCGAGCTCTACGAATGGACTGAACGATAAGAAACCAGCATTCTCCCTGCGCTTACTAATTGCCAGCTCGGTAAACAGCCTGTATTTATCAGTGTCATCGCCACTGAGTGACTCATAGACTAATTTCGAACTCCCTCCTGCAACCATCATTTCATTCTTAAAACTGCCTTGCTTGTACTCTGGCTTGCCCAGTGCCCAGTCATTGACCAGTTGACGCACTTTTTGAACGAAATCTGTGGGAATGGAGTTGCGAATATTGCTACGGTTTTTTAGCTCTTCAATCGTATCGCCTTTGAGCTCGTATTTGTTAAATCCACTGATACCGGCACCACCTCCCAGAGCCAACATCACCAGGTTAAGTGCAACTTGTGCGCCCACATTATTTTGCGTGTTTTTAGTACGCACGATCATGATTTCTTTAGGCTCTTCTTTAAGCGCTGGCTTGCCAGGAAGACCCCGAAAATAAACAACATTCACAACCTGAGGTGAGTTGGCAGCTGCTGTGGCGGTAGCTGTAACAGCTGTCACGCTCAGCGTAGGCGTTATGGCAGCCGCAGTGGGCGTTGCTTGGGTGACTGCCGTCTCGGCCACGGTGGTAGTTTGGGCGGCAGCGCTGGTAACGGCTAATACGGCCAAGGCGACGAAATGGTGGCGGCAAGGAAATTTCATAAGAACTTGGGGCAATAAGATAAAGCACCAATTGTTATGGAATTTACGGTTTACTTTTATCGAGAAAATGCACGCAGCTTAAATATGTGCATTGCATCACATTTAAACCTAGTGAGTCCTGCCTACTACAACAGTAAGGAGTAAGAAGAAAAAAATGGCTCAGCCCAGCTGCCTCAAGGGGTGCGCAGATTGAGGCCACGGGCTTTGGAAGAATGGCAGCACCATCGCTGGTGTGACGTCTTCAATCTGCGCTGGGTTCCACTTGGGGGTATGGTCTTTGTCTACTGCCAGAGCGCGGATGCCTTCTACGGTTTCACTTGCTACGCCACTGCGCCCAAGGTGCGCAGTGTGAAAGCAGTGGCGCACTAAATCACGCTCTAGTCGCAGGTCGTCAGCCAGACTCGTGCTGCGGGCACGGCGAATGAGCTCTAGGACGACGTGCAGCATCAGCGGTGAGCGGCTGCGCACAACTTGTTCTGTGTGCGCGGCCCACGGCGAGCCGTCGCTCTGCAGGGCGATCAATATGTCTGTGATGCTACTTGCCGCAAAAATTGCATCTATCTTTGAGAGAATTAAAGTGTTTTTTAACGAGTTTTCCGACGTAGATATTGGATAGTTAGCTATTATTTTAGGAGCAAATAGGTTATTTAACTGCTGCTTAGTAGATGCTGCGTCATCGCCGGGCAGATCGCTCAATGCGTCCCACAGCGCAGAGATGTCTTGCGAAGCGACATGCCAGTCCGCCAAGCCGACTGATACAGCCTCATCGCCGCCAATCATGTGGCCTGTCAACGCCAAATACTCACCCACCCGGCCCGGACAGCGGCTTAAAAAGTAGCCCCCACCGACGTCTGGGATCAGACCAATACCCGTCTCGGGCATGGCCATTTTGGTGCGCTCGGTGACGATGCGGTAGCTTGCGCCCTGGCTGATTCCCATGCCGCCACCCATGACGATTCCGTCCATAAAAGCGATATATGGTTTGGAATAGGTGTGAATCAAATGGTTAAGCGCGTATTCCTCGGTAAAAAAATCTTCCAGCGCTGGGTCGCCAGCCAAAGCAGCTTGGTGAAAGAAGCGGATGTCACCCCCTGCGCAAAAGCTGCCAAACGGCGCGAAGGCGGGCTCATTCGCGTCTGTTGCATGCGCCAAGTTTTTACCCATGCCGCGAATGGCCACTAACTTGATGGTAGGGTTAGATTTCCACTCCAGCAAAGCCGCAGTGATATCGCGGATCATGGGCAAAGACAGCGCATTGAGCGCCTTGGGACGGTTCAGTGTGATGAGTCCGGCGCAGCCGCGTGTTTCCACCACGACATGGCTGTCTGATTGAATATGGTTATGAGTTTGCATGCGTTTTCTCCCTCCAACCCAAAGCCTCATTGACCAGCAACGCGCCAATCACCAGCGCGCCGCCTAGCAGTACGGTGTGGCTGGGTACCTCGTCAGCGCCCAGCCAAGCCAAGGTAATGCCAAAAATCACCTCTAGCAGTGCCAGCAGCGAGACTTCAGGTGCTTTGAGCACGCGGGCGCAAACGACGGCCAGTGTGCACGGGATGGCCAGTTGCACCAAGCCCAACAAGCCTAGCCAGGCCACATCTTGGGCAGAGGCCACAAATGGCAACGCCAGCGGCAAGGTAATAAGACTTGAAATGACCGCGCCTACCAGCACACAGGGCGCCAAGTCCAGCTGATCACCATGGGCCTGGGCTTTTTGCACCACAGTCCAGTGGGCGGCCGCAGCAATGGGCACCAAGAGCGCGACCAAACTGCCCTGCAGCGCGCCCGGCGCGCTCATGTTCATTTGCGCACCAAACATATACGCTATGCCCGCACCCGCCACTGCAATGGCAACCCAAGTGCGTAGCGGCAGCTTGTGGCCAATCACCACGCGCGCCAGCAGTGCTGTAAACAACGGGCCTACTGCCATCGTGACCAACACATTGCCCACACTGGTCAGCGTCATTGCAATCATAAAAGCCGTGAACATCACGCACCAGCACACGCAAGATATCCAAAACGACACGCTGCGCCAATGCATCTTGCGAAACACGTCTTTGCCCTGCCACAGCGGCAAAATAATGAGCATGGAAATCATTGTAAAAAAGCTGCGCCAAAACGTCACTTCAAAGCTCTTGGCATGCTCCAGCTGGCGCGTGACTACGCCCGCGATTGACCACATCATGGTCACTGCGACCATGAGGAGGACTGCTTTGCTGTGGGTGAGTTTCATTTGTAATGTAAATACGGGGAGTTTTTGAACGCAGAGGGCGCAAAGATTTAACGCAGCAAAGAGAATTTAAAAATAAGACTAAAAAGATAAAACTACTTATGAAAAAAGCCAAAACTTGCATGTCAAATTTTGGCTTTCATTTTTGTATTATTTTGGACTTATTCTGCGTCCTCTGCGAATCCTTCGCGCCCTCTGCGTTCAAAAATTCTTCCGGTCTTAAACCAGAAGAAATCTGCTTAACCGCGACCTGCCTTCTTGCGCTCATGCTCCTTGAGGTAGCGCTTGCGCAGGCGAATCGACTTGGGTGTGATTTCGACCAGCTCATCGTCTTCCAAAAATTCAACCGCTGTCTCTAGCGTCAAAATAATCGGTGGTGTGATCTTGATCGCGTCTTCTTTGCCGGACACGCGGAAGTTGGTGAGCTGCTTTTGGCGCACAGCGTTAACGATCAAGTCGTTATCGCGGTTGTGGATACCCACAATCATGCCCTCGTACACTGGATCGCCCGCTTTGACCACCATGCGGCCGCGGTCATCTAACTTACCCAGAGAGTAGGTCACGATCTCGCCGTCATCCATCGAAATCAGCACACCGTTTTTGCGGCCTGGGATCTCACCACGGAAGGCTTCGTAGCTGTCAAAAATGTTGCTGGCCAAGCCCGTACCGCGCGTCAAGTTTAAAAACTCGTTGCGGAAACCGATCAAACCACGCGCTGGAATTTTGTATTCCAAGCGCACACGGCCACGGCCGTCTGATTCCATATTGGCCAGGTCACCCTTGCGCTCGCCTAGGGCTTGCATCACGCCGCCTTGGTGGCCTTCTTCAATGTCAACTGTCAACATCTCGATAGGCTCACACTTTTCGCCGTTGATTTCTTTGAACACCACGCGCGGCTTGCCCACAGCCAGCTCGTAGCCTTCGCGGCGCATGGTCTCGAGCAAAATAGTCAGGTGCAATTCACCACGACCAGAGACTTCAAAAATACCGTCTTCGTCGGTTTCTTTCACTCGCAGTGCCATGTTGGACTGCAGCTCGCGCTGCAAACGGTCATACAGTTGGCGACTGGTGACGAACTTGCCTTCGCGGCCCGCCAGAGGCGAGTTGTTAACGCAAAAGTTCATGGTCAGCGTAGGCTCGTCTACTTTGAGCATCGGCAGTGGCTGTGGTGACAGCGGGTCGGTAATGGTTACGCCAAGCGCGATGTCTTCGATACCGTTAATCAGCACAATGTGGCCTGGCATGGCTACTTCACCCGCTTCGAGCGGACGACGCTCTAGGCCTTCAAAAGTCAGCACTTGGTTGATGCGACACTTAACCGGCGTGCCATCCATGCCGGTGACCATCACCACGTCTTGCGGCATCTTCAAGGTGCCTTGGTTGATACGGCCTACGCCGATTTTGCCGACGTAGCTGGAGTAGTCCATGCTGGAGATTTGCAGCTGCAAAGGCGCAGCTGGGTCGCCGGCGTGGGCTTTGACATGGCTGAGTACGGTGTCAAACAGCGGTGCCAAATCTTTGCCCCACTGCTCGCCTGCAGCGCCTTCGGTCATGGTCGCCCAACCGTTGAGGCCAGAGGCGTACACCACAGGAAAGTCCAGCTGCTCTTCGGTTGCGCCGAGCTTGTCAAACAGCTCAAACGCCGCGTTGATCACATAGTCTGGGCGCGCGCCTGGGCGGTCAACCTTGTTAACCACCACGATGGGCTTGAGGCCTAGCGCCAGAGCTTTTTTGGTCACAAAACGGGTTTGCGGCATAGGGCCTTCAACCGCGTCGATGAGCAACACCACACCGTCGACCATCGACAGCGCACGCTCGACCTCGCCACCGAAGTCGGCGTGGCCAGGAGTGTCAACAATGTTGATATGGGTGCCTTGCCAGCTGACTGCGCAGTTTTTGGCCAAAATAGTAATGCCACGTTCTTTTTCAAGATCGTTGTTGTCCATGACACGCTCGGTCATTTTGGCGTTTTCGCGGAAGGTACCCGACTGGCGTAGCAGTTGGTCAACCAAGGTAGTTTTACCGTGGTCAACGTGGGCGATGATGGCGATGTTGCGGATTTGTTGGCTCATGATGGCTCTCTTTAACTCACTTCTAAAATTGACTGTTCCAAAATCTGGCTGATCTCTATCGGTGACAGCAGGCGGGTGGGGATCAATTCACCGGCCTTGATGTGCGCCGCTCCTAGGAGCGAGCGCGGGTTGTCTCCACATAATGCGCCAGTGTTATTTTCACTTAATGCGCCTGTGTTATCTGCATAAACGGCTACCTGCTCTGCGTCAGGCTGATGGGTTTTTCTGCGCAGGCCACTCAAAAAGCGTCCTGCATTATCGCTGTCGAGTGTGACCTGGGCATGACCTGCCAACAGGCTGTCCACGGGCTGCAAACAGGCCATACGCTCATCTTCGGTCATTGCTTCGAGCTGGGCCAACGTCACAGCGCGGTCTATGCTCAGACCGCCCGTGTCGGTACGGCGTAAGCTGCTCAAATGCGCACCGCACCCTAGCGCCTCACCGATGTCTTCACCCAAGGTACGAATATACGTACCCTTGCTCACGGTAGCTATTATATTAATAGCTAACTTATCAATATCCACGTCGGAAAACTTCAATTTTAATTGGTAAATAGTGACATTGCGAGCCTCGCGCTCTATCGTCACGCCCTCGCGCGCATATTCGTACAGCGCTTTACCGTCTTTTTTCAGGGCACTGTGCATCGGCGGTACTTGGCTGATGGGGCCAGTAAACAGCTTTTGCACCTGCTCCAAGTCAGCTTGCGTCACATGCACAGCACGCTTTTCAATCACTTCGCCTTCGGCATCGCCAGTCGATGTTTTCTCACCGAGCAAGGCCGTTGCTTCGTAGGTTTTGACAGCTTCTAGTTGCAAAGCGCTAAATTTGGTCGCTGCGCCAAAACACAAAGGCAAAACGCCTGTGGCCAGAGGGTCGAGCGTACCGGTATGCCCGGCTTTTTCAGCCCGCAGCAACCATTTGGCTTTTTGCAGCGCGTCGTTACTCGACAAACCCAGCGGTTTATCCAAAAGCAGCACCCCGTGTACAGGTCGCCTCACGACCCGCGCACGAGCGCCCCCACGTTCCCCCGCTGCGCGTGGTCCGCTGCCCCCCAAGGGGGCCTTCGCACCTTGGGACGGTCCGGCGGTGCTCATACTTATTCCTCAACCTCATCGTCTTTGGAACGCGAGGCCACCGCCTTGCTGATCAGCATATTCATATCTGACGCTCGCTCGATACTGCGGTCAAAATGAAAATGCAGGGTCGGCACGGTGTGGATGTGCAGTTTTTTGAACAGCCCGTTGCGCAAAAATCCAGCCGCTTGGTTCAGCGCCACCGTAGCAACCTCAGGATCACCTATCAACAAGCTGAAATAGACCTGTGCGTGGGCATAGTCTGGCGTAACTTCTACCGCGTTGATCGTCACCATGCCTACGCGCGGGTCTTTCAACTCGCGCGCGATCAACTCCGCCAGATCGCGCTGGATCTGGTCGCCGACACGGATGCCGCGGTTGGGAGTGGAAGTTTTTTTCTTAACCATAATGATGTTTACAGCGGCATCCACCAACGGTCTATACGCGGCAAGTAAAGCAAGTCATAGTTGTGCGACATGGCAACACGCACTGCTTGACCGGTGATGCGACCCGTATCAATAAAGCCAATAAAACGTGAGTCATTGCTGTTATCGCGGCTATCTCCTAAAACCAAGACATGACCGGCTGGCACAGTGACTGGATCAAAGTGGCGGGATCGATTGGCGTATTCAATACGAGCTACATTGAAATGTTTAGTATCAATGACTTCGCTCCAAACTTGCGCAATGAGTAAACCAGACTCGGTAGGCATGGCCTTGGCAATGTCTACCAAAGTACGTTCGATCATCCGGCCATTGATAATCAAGGTGTTGTCGTGCATTGACACGACATCGCCAGCTACTGCAACTACCCTTTTGATTAAATTCACTTCATCTTTTGGCGAATCAAAAGTAATCACATCACCGCGCGCAGGACTAGACCAATGCGCGAGATGACGCAATGTGAAAGGCACGCGCAGGCTATACGCCAGCTTGTTCACAATCACCCGGTCACCCGAGATCAGGGTAGGGTTCATGGAAGACGACGGCACAAGGTTCCAATCTGCCACGGCAGACCGGAACACAAACATTAGGCTGATAAACAACATAAAGCCTTTGTTGTTACGCCATAATTTTTTCATCGTTTCCATGTTGGTCCTTTCAACATTACGCCATTACAGCGTACGCGCCACTTCTTTGATCTCGAAGAACTCCAGCACGTCATTTTCTTGAATGTCGTTGTAGTTCTTGATGTTCAAGCCGCACTCGAAGCCTTCTTTAACTTCTTTGGCATCGTCTTTGAAGCGCTTGAGCGACTCGAGCTCACCCGTGAATATGACCATGTTGTCGCGCAGCAAACGCAGTTTGGCACTGCGCTTGACCAAGCCCGAGGTGACCATACAGCCCGCAATCGAACCAATCTTGGAGACCTTGAACACTTGGCGAATCTCCGCCGTACCCAACACTTCTTCTTTCTTGTCTGGCGTCAGCATGCCCGACATAGCAGCTTTCACATCGTCCACAGCGTCATAAATAATGTCATAGTAACGAATGTCTACACCGTTGTTCTCGGAGAGTTTGCGTGCACCTGCATCAGCGCGGGTGTTAAAGCCGATGATGACGGCCTTGGACGCAATGGCCAAGTTCACATCCGACTCAGAGATACCGCCCACAGCGGTAAACACCATTTGCACTTTGACTTCAGGCGTCGACAACTTGAGCAGCGACTGGGCCAAGGCTTCTTGCGAGCCTTGTACGTCGGCTTTGACAATGATAGGCAGCAGTTTGACTTCGCCAGCATTGATGTCGGTAAACATGTTCTCCAGCTTGGCCGCTTGCTGCTTAGACAGCTTGGTGTTGCGGAACTTGCCAGCGCGGTAAGTGGCGATCTCGCGCACACGGCGCTCATCTGCCATTACCATGAACTCGTCACCGGCGTTAGGTACTTCGGCCAAGCCTTGAATCTCTACCGGAATCGATGGGCCAGCGGACTTGATTGGTTGGCCGTTCTCGTCCAACATCGCGCGTACGCGGCCGTAAGTCGAGCCGACCAGCACTACGTCGCCTGTTTTGAGCGTACCGGTTTGCACCAGCACCGTTGCCACAGGGCCACGGCCTTTGTCCAGCTGCGCTTCAATGACCAAGCCTTTGGCCATCGCGTCAACTGGCGCTTTGAGTTCTAAGATTTCAGCCTGCAACAGCACTTGCTCTAGCAGCTCGTCAATGCCTTTGCCGGTTTTGGCCGATACAGACACGAACGGCGAATCACCACCAAACTCTTCAGGCACCACTTCTTCGGCCACGAGTTCGTTTTTCACTCGCTCAGGGTTGGAGTCTGGTTTGTCGATTTTGTTAATCGCTACAACGATAGGTACACCAGCCGCTTTCGCGTGCTTGATAGCTTCTTTAGTCTGCGGCATCACGCCGTCATCAGCTGCCACCACCAAGATCACAATGTCAGTGGCCTTGGCACCACGGGCACGCATGGCCGTAAAGGCCTCGTGACCTGGGGTATCGAGGAACGAAACCATACCGCGTGGCGTCTCGACATGGTAAGCGCCGATGTGCTGCGTAATGCCGCCCGCTTCGCCAGATGCCACTTTGGCACGGCGAATGTAGTCTAAGAGCGAGGTCTTGCCGTGGTCCACGTGGCCCATCACCGTCACCACAGGTGCGCGCGGTAAGAGTTCAGCAGTTTGCTCAGTACCTTCGTCATCGGTAAAAGCTTCTGGATCGTCCAGCGCAGCCACCACCGCTTTGTGACCGAGCTCTTCCACCACAATCATGGCGGTGTCTTGGTCTAGCGGCTGGTTGATGGTAACCATCTGACCGAGCTTCATCAGCTTCATGATCACCTCAGACGACTTCACAGCCATCTTGTGGGCCAACTCGGCCACAGTGATGGTTTCTGGCACATGCACTTCGAGTACGCGCGCTTCGACGGGCGCAGCTGGTGCAAAGTTTTCGCGATCGTCATCACCGCCACCACGGCGCTTGCCGCGCGGACCGCCGCGCCAATTGCTGCGGCCTACGCCACCGCTGGCATCGCCACGGGTTTTAATTTCTTTCTTCTTCGCCGGATCGCCGCCCCAGCTGGAAGACAGCTTTTCTGATTTCACTTCGGTCTTGGCACCACGCGGACCGCTGGTTGGCGATGCAGTACCCACCGCAGGCTTGGCACCA
Source organism: Polaromonas sp. (assembly GCA_031431335.1). Taxonomy (GTDB): domain Bacteria; phylum Pseudomonadota; class Gammaproteobacteria; order Burkholderiales; family Burkholderiaceae_C; genus JAAFIP01. The sequence continues at coordinate 14,181 of JANPDG010000233.1, forward strand.
GGCGCACCAGCAGGCTTGTGCAGCGTACCTTTGACACCCTCTTTAGATACGGGTCTAGTCTCTTCTGGCTTTTTAGCCACCAGCACCCGCTTAGGCGCGTTCATCATGGCGCGAATACCTTCGGCTTCGGCCAAGGCTTTGCGGCGGCGCTCGTCCAGGTCTTTGGCGCGTGCAACGTCATCGGCTTTAGCCTCAGCGGCGATACGCGCTGCTTCGTTGGCGCTGGCTTTGGCTTGGTCAGCCACAGCGGCAGCGGCCGCTTCTTTGTCTGCTTGCACGGTGTTTTTAGTGGCCGTGACTGCGTCTTTCTCGGCTTCTTTTTCAGCTTTGACTGCCTGCTTGCGCGCAGCGTCTTCGGCTTGCATTTGCGCCAATGTTTTGGTGGGTACAGGTCTAGCGGCGTCTTGTGCGGCGCCTTCTTTTTTTACATCGTCTTGGGCACGGGTTGCATCAATCACCGCTTTTTGGGCCGCTTCCATATCGCGCTCTTCTTGCGCTTCGCGCAAGCGGCGACGCTCGAGCAGCTCTTGCTCTTGACGGCTGAGCAGCTCGGCTTGGCGGCGTGCATCTTCTTCGCGGCGGGCCAGCTCAGCGTCGTCAATGAGCAGCGCGCTTGTCTGCGCAGATGTGTCTACGGAAGATTCAACCTCATCATCACGCTGCACAAAAGTGCGTTTTTTGATGGTTTTAACCTCAATCGTGCGTGCTTTGCCCGTCGCGTCGGCCTGCTTAATTTCAGACGTGGTCTTTTTAGTCAGCGATATCTTCTTGCGCTCAGCTGTAGCGGTGCCGTGGCTGGTTTGCAAAAACGCCAGCAGTTTTTGCTTGTCGCTATCGGTCAGCGCGTCGCTGGCCGAAGCCTTGGCTACGCCTGCGCTTTTAAGCTGCTCGAGCAGGGTATCGTTAGATTGTTTGAGTTCTTTTGCAAACTCGGAGACTGTGGTGCTTGACATAATTATTGAGTGTCTCCATGGTGTTACTCTGCAGCTGGTGCAGAGTCGCTGGTGGCGACATCATTTGCAAACCAGTGCGCCCGGGCTTTCATAATCAGCGCGGTGGCTTCTTCGGCCGTTTGTCCTGTGATATCCGTCAGCTCATCGGTGGCCAAATCGGCCAAATCATCGCGGGTGTTGACGCCAGCGGCTGTCAACTTGTCAATCAGCTCGGCATTCAAACCATCGAGGTGGTTGAGGTCTTGGCTGACTGCGCCGCCGTCTTCTACGGACTCTTCTTTGGCAATGGCCATGGTCAACAAAGCATCTTTAGCGCGGGTGCGCAGCTCGATGACCGTGTCTTCGTCAAAGCTTTCGATCTCCAGCATCTCTTGCAGCGGCACATAGGCCACTTCTTCGAGGCTGGTGAAGCCTTCTTCGATCAAAATATCGGCAACCTCTTGGTCTACATCTAGCTTGGCCATGAACAAAGCACGGGTGCCTTCGGTCTCCACAGCTTGCTTTTGCGCCGACTCGGTGGCGTCCATGATGTTGATCTTCCAGCCGGTCAAATCGGAAGCCAGTCTCACGTTTTGACCGCCACGGCCAATTGCAATAGCCAAGTTTTCTTCGTCTACCACCACGTCCATGGCATGGCGCTCTTCGTCTACGACGATCGAGCTGACGTTGGCCGGAGCCAGCGCTCCAATGACAAACTGGGCAGGATCTTCGCTCCACAGCACAATATCTACGCGCTCGCCAGCCAGCTCAGTGGTAACAGCGTTTACGCGGGTGCCGCGCACGCCTACGCAGGTACCGATCGGGTCCACGCGCTTGTCGTGGCTGAGCACGGCAATTTTGGCACGCGAGCCAGGGTCGCGAGCGCACGATTTGATCTCGAGCAAGCCTTGCTCGATCTCGGGCACTTCGTTGCGAAACAGCTCAATCATGTAAGACGGAGCCGAGCGGCTCAAGATGATGGGCGCGCCGCGCAAAGTGGTGTCGACTTCCATGATCATGGCGCGCACACGGTCGCCCGAGCGCAGGTTTTCTTTGGGAATCATCTCGCTGCGGCGCAGACGGCCTTCAACGCGGCCAGACTCAACAATGATGTCGCCCTTGTCCATACGCTTGACGGTGCCCACAAAAATCTTCTCGCCACGGCTCATAAAGTCGTTCAAGATGATTTCGCGCTCTGCGTCACGGATTTTTTGCAAAATCACTTGCTTTGCAGCCATCGCGCCGATACGGCCAATAGGCACAGACTCAATCGGTTTTTCGATGTAGTCGCCCTCTTCGATGTCGGCGATCTGGTCACGCGCGTCCATCAGCATTTCTTCGGCGTCCGGGTTTTGTAAGCCCGCGTCATCTGCCACCACCAGCCAGCGGCGAAAGCTTTCGTAGTTACCAGAGTCACGGTCAAGCGCTACCCGAATATCCACGTCGCCGTGGCCTTCGGTTTGGTGCAGCTTTTTGGTGGCTTGCGCCAGAGCGGCTTCAACCGCACCAAACACCACGTCTTGCTCGACGTTTTTCTCACGGGAAATGGCTTCAATCAGCATCAACATTTCGCGGTTCATGTCTCTACTCTCCTAAACAATTAAATTCAATGGTTTCAACACCCAAACAAGCTGCGTTGGCACTACACCACGGCGCCCTTGCGGCCCTTAAAGTCCACAATCGGCGCTAAACGCGCCTCACGTAATTCATCCAAACTAAATCCCAATGCCTGCATCACAGCAGGAGCCTTCTTTTTACTGACGCGCACACCAGGCTTAGGCTCGGGCGCATCGCTCCAGACGATTTGCCACCCACCCGCCTCTGACTTCTCCAGCGTGCCGCGAAACTTTTTGCGGTTGGCATTGACTTGGCCCTGCGCAGCCGCACCCATGGGCGCCTTTAAAGTCAGGTCAATCACCGAGCCTACAAAACGCTCAAAATCAGCCGCGTGGCGCAGTGGCCGGTCAATACCCGGCGACGACACCTCTAAGCGGCGGTAGTCAATCTCTTCGACCTCCAAGGCAAACTGCAACTGGCGGGTCACGCGCTCACAGTCTTCCACTGCCACTAGTGCATTCACAGCATGTACATCGCTGCCCGCCGCCCAAGGATGGTCAATCGTGATGCGCAGCAGGCCGCCAGCAGAGCGGTCAATCTCTACCAAGTCATAGCCCAAACCACTCACCGTGGTCTCCACAATTGTCTGCAAACTCACCGTTAAAACTCTCTGTGCATCTAAAACAGCAACGCGAACAGCTACGAGCTACCACCCCATCGAAAACCGTTCGGCCAAAAAAAAAAACGGGCGCTAAATGCCGCCCGTTTGGTCGATATGTGTCTGATTATAAAGGATTTTAAGCAGTTGCCAAGGGTGAAGAGGCGTTATTTTGCAGTGCAGCAATGCGTTTATGCATCAGGCTAAACCACAGCGGCGGCACCATGGCCAGAAAAAGGCAGCCCGCATAGCCGGTGGGCAGCTGCGGCCCGGGCAGTGGCTCCAGCGTGGCATAAGGCTTCCAGGCGTGCATATGGTGATCAGAATGGCGCTGCAGGTTGGCCAACAGGCTATTCGTGACAACATGGTCGGCGTTCCAGGCGTGCATCATGCCAAAAGCCTCACGCTTGCTGCCGTCTGTCTTGCGCTGCAGGCCGTAATGCTCGATGTAATTGACCACCTCCAGCATCAAAAACGCAATACACGATTGCAGCACAATAAAAACGCCATATTTAAGCGCCATGCCTGCAGGCAGCAGCAGCATGGGCAACACCACCAACGCCGCAGAGGCAGCCGTGCTCCAAGCCAGTGGGCTGCGCGACCAAGACGACTTCATCTGCGCTAGACGCAGGCCCTCTAAGCGCCAGCCGCTGGCCAAGCAGCCCCACAGCGTGCGCGGCAAAAATCGGTACAAAGTCTCTCCGTAACGGGCTGAGGCGGGGTCATCTTGGGTGGCAGCGCGCGGGTGGTGGCCTCGGTAGTGCTCGACCATAAAATGCCCATAACACACACTGGTCATCAGCACCCAGCCGCAAAACCGGTCGATTTTTAACTTGCTATGGCCCAACTCATGGGCAAACGTGATGCCTTGGGAGCCGGTGACATAGCCCACGCCAAAAGCCAAGCCCAGCGCAGTCAGCCAGCTGCCATTGACTGCGGCGTAAGCGCCCAGCGCGATCAAGCCGAGTTGGAGCAGCACAAACAAGCGCAAAATCCAGCTGAAATAGCGCAGATCGGTGCCCACCGGCAGCGCCGCCGGCGTGGTCTTGCCGCCGGGCAGCACCACATCAAGCAAGGCAATACCAATCCAAATGGCCAGAGTCAGTATGCCCGTGAGATGGGGCGACTGCACCACGCCAACAATGGCCAAAAAAGGTAAAAATAATGCCAATAAGAATCGTAGATCAGAAAATCTCATAAATCAGATTTTCATACAGCTTGGCGCGGTATGCAAGCCGGGCAAATGCTAACCCTTAGCCGCGTGTGCGTTGCAGGCATATTCAGCCGGGTCGTTTACCCATAAAAAATGGCACTTTTCCGACGTAGATATTAGATAGTTTGCTATTATTAAAGTAGCGCTTAGTCTGTTGACCAAGACTATCAGCGGCACATTGCGCCCCGGGCCACTCGCTTTCGCGCCGTCACGCAATGGGATAATCCAGCCCATGAACCCATTGCTCTCCAAGCTTCAGCCCTACCCTTTTGAACGGCTCAAGGCGCTTTTTGCACCGATGACCCCTAACCCAGCCTACCGCGCCATCAGCTTAGGTATAGGCGAGCCAAAGCACGCCACACCGCAGCTGATTAAAGATGCAATGACCGCTAATTTGCAGGGCTTGGCGGGCTACCCAGCCACTGCGGGCGAGCCAGCTTTGCGCAGCGCCTGCGCAGCTTGGCTCAAGCGCCGCTACGGCGTGAATGCAGAC
>JANPDG010000234.1:0-2500 GCA_031431335.1 Polaromonas sp.
CCGGCTCTGAGTAAGCCGCTTGCAGCACGGCAAACTGCGCGCTGGCCTGCGGCGCGCCAAGGCGCGTGCACAGCGCCGTCCAGCGCGAAGGAGTGAAAAGATTTTCAACCATCGCGCAGCGGGTTATTTGCTGGTCGGCATCGCAAACTCAGCACCTTTGCCAATGCTCTCGGGCCAGCGCTGCATGATAGATTTTTGTTTGGTGTAAAAACGCACGCCCTCTTCGCCATAGGCGTGCATGTCGCCAAAGAGCGATTTTTTCCAGCCGCCAAAGCCGTGCCAGGCCATAGGCACAGGGATGGGCACGTTAATACCCACCATGCCGACTTGAATGCGGCGGCTGAACTCGCGGGCTACGTTGCCATCGCGCGTAAAGCAGGCCACGCCGTTGCCAAACTCGTGGGCGTTGACCAGCTCAATGGCTGCAGCCAAGTCTTTCACCCGCACACACGCCAGCACGGGGCCGAAAATTTCTTCTTTGTAAATGCGCATGTCGGGCGTGACATTGTCAAACAGCGTGCCGCCCAGCCAGTAGCCCGCTTCGCAACCGGCTTCTTTCTGTACAAAGCGGCGGCCATCCACCAACATGTCAGCGCCTTGTGATTCGCCCACTGCAATGTAGCCAGTAATGCGGTCAAACGCTGCCTTGGTCACAATCGGGCCCATCTCTGCATCCAGGTGCGTGCCATTTTTCACCTTCAGTGCCTTGGTGCGCTCAATCAGCTTAGGCATGATTTTGTCAGCCGTATCGCCCACCAACACCGCCACGCTAATGGCCATGCAGCGCTCGCCCGCCGAGCCGTAGGCTGCGCCAATCAGCGCATCCACCGACTGGTCCAGGTCGGCATCGGGCATCACCACCATGTGGTTTTTAGCGCCGCCCAGCGCCTGCACGCGCTTGCCGTGGTGTGCGCCTGTCTCGTAAATATAGTTGGCAATCGGCGTGGAGCCGACAAAGCTGATGGCTTTGACATCAGGGTGCACCAGCAGTGCATCGACCGCTTCTTTGTCACCTTGCACTACGTTAAACACGCCATCAGGCAAGCCCGCTTTTCTCAAAAGCTCGGCCATGAACAGCGCGGGGCTTGGGTCAATCGGGCTGGGCTTCAAAATAAACGTGTTGCCCGCAGCAATGGCCACCGGAAACATCCACATCGGCACCATCACCGGAAAGTTAAACGGCGTGATGCCTGCCACCACGCCCAGCGGCTGGCGCAACGTCCAGTTATCAATGCCCGTGCTTACCTGCTCGGTGTAGTCGCCTTTGAGCAACTGCGGTATGCCGGTGGCGAATTCGACAATATCAATGCCGCGCGTAACCTCGCCCTGCGCGTCGGTAAACACCTTGCCGTGCTCCGCAGTAATCATCCGGGCCAAGTCGTCTTTGTGCAGATTGAGCAGCTCTAAAAACTTGAACATCACCCGCGCACGCTTGAGCGGGGGTGCGTCAGCCCAGGCCGGAAATGCGGCTTGCGCGGCGGCGACAGCGCGGTCAACGTCGGTAACCGAGCCCAAAGCCACTCGGCCAGTGACGGCGCCGGTGGCAGGGTTGGTCACGTCTTGGCTGCGTCCAGCGGTGCCAGCGGCGTTGGCGCTGATGTGGCCAGCGATGTAATGGTCGATATTTGTAATACTCATAGCTTTACTCTTTTTGATGCCTTGATTTTGCTATCACTCGCTATGAAAAGCCAATGATATTGGCAAAATAGCACTATTTTGAACCCCGAGCTGCGCCAAGCCATCAGCGGCGAAGTGATTAACCAGTTGCAACTGGGCAGCCTCGATGTGGGCTTTTATTTGGCCACCTCGGCAGAATTAAATATGTATCTTGGGAAGAAAAACGAGCAGTTTTCCGACGTGGATATTGACAAGTTAGCTATTGAAATCATAGTAAAACTCTTCACCCAGTTCACCTACCGCGTGCTCGCCCCGCAGGCTGAGGGCCGCAGGTGACGGGCCGCGACTGGCGGGCGCTGGCCGCTTTGCCGTGGATCACCACGCCGCCCGCATCCGCCGACCACCGCCTGCTGGCCCAGGTGTTTGAACCATTGGGCATTCGCGTCAAAAGCGCCGCGCTGGTCGACCAAGAGGCCTCCATGCGCGACCTGGTGCGCTCCGGAGTGGGCCCAAGCCTGGTGCGCGACTCGATAGCGATGCACGAGTCCCAGTCGCGCGGGCTGGTGATCGCCGATAAAGTGTCGCTTAACTGCACCCTGTGCTTTGTCTACGCCCGCGCCAGATCCCACGAACTGGTGATAGGCGCAGCACACAAGGCGCTGGATAAAGTGTGGGTTAGTGTTTGCTTTGACGGGTGATGGTCTGCAATCATCTTGTGCAGAGTGCTCTTGGAAGAAAAACGAGCCTGATTAGTTACCTGCCTCAGACAAACGCAGAATTTGCATCGGATGGGGTTGAGTCGTCACAGCCGCCCGAAGCAACCGAGGCACCATCGCAGCCAAGTTATAGCGGCGATTAAAGCGATAGGCAAACTCCGCCAAAT
>JANPDG010000235.1:0-7469 GCA_031431335.1 Polaromonas sp.
TGTGTCATGCGTCAAGCGTTGCAGCTTTGCTAGAAGGCGTAGGCTCGGGTGCGGTGAGCAACCAAGTCAACGACGTACAGCACTCCGACTTGATCTTCGTCATCGGCTCCAACCCCACATCTAACCACCCCGTAGCTGCTACTTGGATGAAAAATGCCGCTAAAGCAGGTGCGCGCATCGTGCTAGCCGACCCGCGCATTACCGACATTGGCAAACACGCGTGGCGCACACTGCAGTTCAAGGTCGACACCGATGTGGCCATGCTGAATGCGCTCATCCACGTTGTCATTGAAGAAGGCTTGACTGACCAAGAGTTTATTAAAAACCGCGCTAGCAACTACGAAGCCTTGAAAGAAAATGTCAAAGCCTACAGCCCTGAGGCCATGGAGCCTATCTGCGGCATTCCTGCGCAAACTTTGCGCGAAGTCGCGCGTGCGTTTGCCAAAGCCAAAGCCGCGATGATTCTGTGGGGCATGGGCATCAGCCAGCACGTGCACGGCACTGACAACGCACGCTGCCTGATTGCACTGGTCACAGTCACCGGCCAAATAGGTAAGCCCGGCTCTGGCCTGCACCCCCTGCGCGGTCAAAACAACGTGCAAGGCGCCAGCGACGCGGGCCTCATCCCCATGATGTTTCCCAACTACCAGCGCGTGACCAACAAAGCTGCACACGATTGGTTTGAAAACTTTTGGGACACCAAGCTAGACGACCAGCCCGGCTACACCGTGGTCGAGATCATGCACAAAGCGCTTGCGCCCGAGACTGACCCGCACAAAATCAGAGGCATGTACATCATGGGCGAAAACCCCGCCATGAGCGACCCTGATTTGAACCATGCGCGTCACGCATTGGCGTCACTCGACCATTTGGTGGTGCAAGATATTTTTATGACTGAAACCGCGTGGCTGGCCGATGTGGTGCTGCCCGCTACTGCTTGGCCCGAGAAGACCGGCACCGTCAGCAACACAGACCGCATGGTGCAGCTGGGCAAACAAGCCATTGACCCACCGGGCGATGCCAAGCCAGACCTGTGGATCTTGCAGCAGATCGCCAAAGGCGTGGGCCTGAACTGGAACTATGCAGGCGAGCACAGTGGCGTAGCAGCCGTGTATGAAGAAATGCGCCAAGCCATGCACGCAGCGATCAGCGGTATTACATGGGAGCGCCTAGAGCGTGAGTCCAGCGTGACCTATCCGTGCCTCAGCCCTGAAGATCCTGGCTCGCCGACGGTGTTTATCAAAAACTTCCCCACTGAAGATGGCCGCGTCAAGCTGGTGCCTGCCGACATCATTCCCGCTAATGAGCGGCCTGACGCGCAGTATCCGTTTGTGCTCATCACCGGCCGTCAGCTAGAGCACTGGCACACCGGCAGCATGACCCGCCGCTCCACTGTGCTCGACGCTATTGAGCCCATGGCCACCGCGTCCATGTGCAGTGATGATTTAAAAACCATGGGCTTAGAACCAGGCGATGTCATCACCGTGCAGTCCCGCCGAGGCCAAGTGGCCATTCACCTGCGCCGCGACGATGGCACACCCAAAGGCGCAGTATTCATCCCGTTCGCTTACTACGAAGCAGCAGCCAACCTGATGACCAACGCCGCTCTAGACCCCATAGGCAAAATCCCCGAGTTTAAATACTGCGCTGTGGCTATTTCGCGTGGTGGCGATTTGGCCAAGACAGCGGGCTATGCCGCTGGCATTGGGCTGGACGCGAGTAACAAGGCGCTGGCAGCCTGAGCATGAGCGCCAACTACTGCAGCTATGCAAGCAATGCTCCCTAGCCTCAGCGCCGCCCGCGCGAGCCTCACGCGTGAGATTGCTACGGTCAACGAGCACGGTGAGCGCGGCACGGCGTCTATTCCTGCTGAACGCGACCTCACCGTGTATGTGGACAAGCGAGAGCTGGTGACGCTGATGACCTTGGGTGCGCAGCCCGAACTGCTGGTGCTGGGCTTTTTGCGCAACCAACGCTTAGTCAACGCCGTGAGCGATATCGCGTCCATTACCGTGGACTGGGACGTGAACGCGGCATCAGTCGTCACGCACAGCGGCATCGACAACATCGAAGCGCGCACCGCCAAAAAAGTGGTGACCACGGGCTGCGGTCAGGGCAGTGTGTTTGGCGGCTTGATGGACGAAATTGACAGAGTCAAGCTACCCGACACGCGCATCACGCAAGCCGAGCTGTACGCGATGACCAACGCCATACGCCTGCAAGAGACGACGTATAAATCCGCAGGCTCAGTCCACGGCTGCGCGCTGTTTGCAGGCAGCGAGATGCTGATGTTTGTAGAAGACGTGGGCCGCCACAACGCGATTGACACGATTGCCGGCTGGCTGTGGATGCAAGCGCTAGGTGTGCAAAACCGCACTGACAAGCTGTTCTACACCACTGGCCGCCTGACCAGCGAGATGGTGATCAAAGCCGCGCAAATGGGCATTGCCATTGTGGTCTCGCGCAGCGGCATCACCCAAATGGGCTATGAGGTAGCCCAGCGGGTGGGCCTGTGCACCATTGGCAGGGCCATGAACAAGCACTTTCTTTGTTACACGGCGGCCCATCGGCTGCTGCTTGACCCCACCCTCGCAGGGCCTAAAACCGTCCGTTAAGCCTGTCAGCGGACTGCGCGCTACCATTGTGGGCATGATTGCCCTTAAAAAAATAGCTTTTTACCAACTCGGTTGGACCACGTTGTGGCGTGACCTGCGCGCAGGCGAGCTGCGCTTGCTGCTGGTGGCGGTCACGCTGGCCGTCGCGGCGCTAACAGCGGTGGGCTTTTTTGCTGATCGTATCAAAGGCGGCTTACAGCGCGATGCCAAAGCGCTGCTGGGCGGCGATGTGGTGCTGTCCAGCGACAACCCCACGCCACAACTTTTTAAAGACAAAGCCGCCGCGCTGGGCCTGCAAAGCGCAGCCAGTGTGGGCTTTCCGACCATGGCGCGCGCAGGCGAAGCGCAAGGGGGCGCTAGCAAGCTGGTAGCGCTTAAAGCCGTGAGCGCGGGCTACCCGCTGCGCGGCAGTCTGCGCACCAGCACTGCGCCCGACACGCCCGACGCCCGCGATGGCACGCCCACCCGCGACCTGCCTGCCAAAGATGCTGTGTGGGTTGACGCATCGCTGCTCGACTCACTCAACCTCAAAGTCGGCGACAGCCTGCTGCTGGGTAACAGCACCCTGCGCATCGACCGCGTCATCATCGTTGAGCCCGACCGTGGCGCAGGGTTTATGAGCTTTTCGCCCCGCGTCATGCTGCACACCGACGCGCTGGCCGCCACCGCGCTGGTGCAGCCTGCCAGCCGCATCACTTACCGCGTAGCCATGGTGGGCCAAGCAGCCAATGTCAAAGAATTTACCCAATGGACTACCGAGCAGCTCAAAACTGGCGACACGCGCGGCCTGCGGCTTGAATCGCTAGAGGGCGGACGCCCCGAGATGCGCCAAACGATGGATCGGGCCGAGAAGTTTTTAAATCTGGTTGCGCTGCTGGCGGCATTGCTCAGCGCCGTGGCCGTGGCGATTGCCGCACGCGGGTTTGCAGCGCGCCACCTAGACGACTGCGCCATGCTGCGCGTGCTGGGCACCAGCCAGCGCACCATTGCGTTGGCTTATACGTTTGAGTTTTTTCTCGTCGGCTTGGCGGCCAGTACGGTGGGTGTGGCCATTGGCTTTGCGGTGCACTACGGCTTTGTGGCGCTGCTGGCGGGGTTGGTAGACGCTGCGCTGCCAGCGGCGTCGCTTTGGCCTGCAGTATTTGGCGTGGGCATTGGCCTGACCTTGCTGTTTGCCTTTGGCTTGCCGCCAGTGTTGCAGCTGGCCCAAGTGCCGCCGCTGCGCGTGATTCGCCGTGATGTGGGCGGGCTCAAGCCTGCCTCTCTGGCGGTGCTGTTGATTGGCATTGCAGGCTTTGCCGCACTGCTGCTGGCCGCCAGTTCAGACCTCAAGCTGGGCATGATTGCTGTGGGCGGTTTTGCAGGCGCGGTAGCAGTGTTTGCGGGTATGAGCTATGTGGCAGTCAAGCTGCTGCGCCGCAGCGTAAACGAGGCCACTGCCCCGCGCTGGCTGGTGTTGGCCACGCGGCAGATATCTGCCCGGCCTGCTTACGCGGTGGTGCAGGTTAGCGCGCTGTCGGTCGGCCTGCTGGCTTTGATTTTGCTCATATTGCTGCGCACCGACCTGATTGCCAGCTGGCGGCAAGCTACGCCGCCGGATGCGCCCAACCGTTTTGTCATTAACATCATGCCCGAGCAGGGTGATGCGTTTGTAAAAAACTTGGCTGACAATCAGGTTAAAAAATACGATTATTTCCCCATGATTCGGGGCCGCCTGATCGCCATCAACGGCCAAACTACATCGCCCGAAGCACAAACTGACGACCGCGCCAAGCGCTTGGTAGACCGCGAGTTCAACCTGTCGCACAGCGCCGCCAAGCCATCGCACAATCAAATTACGTCAGGCCAATGGACCGACAACGCCGCAGGCGAAGTGAGCGTAGAAGAAGGCATTGCCACCACACTGGGCATGAAGCTGGGCGATAGCATGACCTTTGACATTGGCGGCCAGCAGGTGACCAGCCGCATCACCAGCCTGCGCAAAGTCGACTGGGGCAGCATGCGCGCTAACTTTTTTGTCATGTATACCGTGGCCCAACTGCCCGATGTGCCCGCCACCTACATGGCCGCGTTCAAAGCGCCCGAGGTCAAAGGCTTTGACAACACCATGGTGCGCACCTTTCCTAACGTGACCAATGTCGACATGAGCCTGACGATCAACCAAGTGCAAAAGGTACTAGACCAAGTGATTCGCGCAGTAGAGTTTTTGTTTGGCTTTACGTTAGCCGCTGGCTTGGTGGTGCTGTTTGCCGCAGTAACGGCCACGCGCGAGGAGCGCGCCCGCGAGTTTGCCATCATGCGCGCCGTGGGTGCACGCGCCAGCCTGTTGCGCCAAGTGCAGCGCGCCGAGCTGGCAGGCGTAGGCATGCTGGCAGGCGTGCTGGCCAGCTTTGTTGCCATCGTGGTGGGCTGGGCGCTGGCCAAGTTTGTCTTTGAGTTTACCTGGACCGCCGCCTGGTGGGTGCCATTAGCAGGCGGTGTGCTGGGTGCGGCGCTGGCGCTGGCCGCAGGCTGGTGGGGTTTGCGCAGCGTGCTCAGCACGCCAGTGGTCACCACACTGCGCCGTGCTAGCGAGTGAGTGATGTTGTCATATTGAATACGGCGTTATTGGAAGAAAAATGAGCAGTTTTCCGACGTGGATATTAAATAGTATGCTATTAAATTAGTAGTTTTTGTAAGCTGCAAAGATTTCGGTCTCAGACTTCGCGGCTTCGCACCAGAGCGCACGCAGTGCCCATGCGCCCCGGACTGCGGCCCCTTCGGGGAAGCATCTGCAGTGCTCGGTTTTGGGGGAAATAAATGAACTCGGCTGCGCCTCAAACAGCATTTATTTCTATTCCCCAAAACCTCCGCGCTTCGAGCCCGCAGCCCTGACTGGGGCGCATAGGCACTGCATGCGCTCTGGCGCGAATACTGGGTTTTGTGTTGCTTAGAATTTTTCTTTTTCTTGCATGCGTAGCTGTTGAATGTTAGGACCGAATAGCAATCCTTGAACTTTCACTCTTTACGATTGTGCAACTCGAATTTCAATCATCTTTGTCAGCCTGATATTGGCCTGAACAGTAATAGCAACGATACTCATATCCGCCTTCTTCCAACTCCCGTAAAGCAAGTTCACCCTGAGTTGACTCGGTACCGCATATGTCGCAGTCCGCCGGAATGTTGTCTCCTTCTTCGTTGTCGCATACAAGGCAGCGATAGCCGCTGTGCGATTCACTCAAATTAACAAGAGTCAGATTCCCGCAGTTTTCGCAATCTAGTCTTGAAGGTCTAGCACCAGGATCTTTATGATCAAATGGACTAGCCTTCTCTATAGCTTCAGCTTCTTTCAGGGCACCTTGAAGCTTCAATTTGTACTCGTCTGATAGAACTTCAAATGTATTTAGAGTTGAATCTGGTATCAATGTCTCCAGTTCAATATCAGTATGTTTTTCGAGAAATTCGTTTACAGAACGGAATAACCTTCCGATTGTTGCTCGAACCTCGGGCACTTCCATCGTAAATTGGTGGTGCTCGATTTGGTTCCGCAGTTTTTTAAGCCATTCAAGATCTCTTTTCAAGTCTGATGAAACGATTTCTACCGCTTCGTTATTGATGAAATTAATTGCATCCCAAAGAGTGATCGTCTTATTTTTATCAAGCTTAGCTGAGAATGGATCTTTGTAAATCAATAAAGGATGCTTGCTAGCAATATGATGCTTAAATATCAGCTCAACAAAGTGAGCCATATGAAGCACTGCGAACTTATATGCTTTAGCTTCGCCGTTTTCGCCCTCTTCAAATTTCGCTAGCGCCTCAACCAGACTGTCGATTGCGTTTTCAAGCAGATCAAGTTCGTGTGTTGTCATTTTAGAAAACTAAGGTAGTGTATTTAAAAACGTAAGATTACACCAATAGGTTGATTTAGATTCACTTATTTAAACTCCAATTCTCGGAAAATTAGATACGGAATTGCTGAAGCACCCGAAGTAGTCAAGAGTTTTCAAAATCTCCACATAACCCAAAGCACGCTGCTGCGTCGCATAGTAGTAGTCCACCCAGTCAGAGCGCCGGGCTTGAAGCACGGAGAATTTGGGGATTAGAAATAAATGCTGTCTGAGCCGTTAGGCGAGTTCATTTATTTCCCCCAAAGTCGAGTACTGCAAAGCTTACCGCGAAGCGGGCCGGTGCTCGGGTGGACTACTGCCATGCGACGCAGCAGCGTGCGGACTTTGCCGCAAGCTACAAAAGCTCAGGCAGAAATCTTAAGCCCGAGCTAAGCGGACACCACCGCTGCGTGTGGCCAAAGCGTCTAAGCCCGTAAATGCAAAATCCACCTCTGGCACCTTGCCGCTCACGATGTCAGCTATCGCCGCGCCTGAGCCGCAGGCGTGGGTCCAGCCTAGGGTGCCGTGGCCGGTGTTGAGGAACAGGTTGCTGGTTTTGCTGCGGCCAATGTAGGGCACATTGCTAGGTGTGGCGGGGCGCAAACCGGTCCAAAACTGCGCGCCTTGGCCGTCGGTCATGTCAGGGAACAGTTGGCGCACGCGGCGCACAATGGCTTGGCAGCGCACCAGGTTCAGGTCGGTGCTGTAGCCGCCCAGCTCGGCAGTGCCCGCAATGCGCAGGCGGTTGCCCAAGCGCGAGAACACCAGCTTATATTCATCGTCGGTCAGGCTGACGTTGTACGACGCGGCCTCGTTAATGACGGGCAACGTTACCGAGTAGCCCTTGGCAGGGTAGATACGCAGCGTTTGGCCCAGCAGCTTGGCCCACTGCGCGCTGTACGAGCCAAGGCACATCACATAAGCGTCGGCCTGCAGTGCGTGGATTTGCCCGCCTGCCTCGCCTTGGCCCTGAGCGACCTGCACTTGG
>JANPDG010000236.1:0-9606 GCA_031431335.1 Polaromonas sp.
TGCTCGCGCAGTGCATGGAACTTGATGTTTGGGTGGCGCTCTTGCGTCAGTCGCAGGTCATAGGGCGATGTTAGTAAGTAGGCCAGCGTATCAGCGCCGTCTAGCGCCAGCTTGCCAGCGTTCTTCTCGGTAAACACTTTCAGCTCTTCAGGCGTGTCTGCCGTCACCCAGCGCGCGCCCACGTAGCTTGAGCCCAGCAGGCGGCACTCTACGCCATATTCACCTTTTAAGCGGTGCTGCACCACTTCAAACTGCAGTTGACCAATCGCGCCCAGCAGCATGTTGCCACCCATGTGTGGTCTGAAAACTTGAATCGCGCCTTCTTCGCCCAGCTGCACCAAGCCTTGCTGCAGCTGTTTAGATTTCATTGGGTTGGCTAGCTCGACAGTTTGGAATAGCTCAGGTGCAAAAAACGGTAAGCCGGTGTATTGCAAGTCCGATTGGTCTGCGCGGCCTGCAGTAATGGTGTCGCCCAGCTGTACGCCGCCGTGGGTGGTAAAGCCGATGATGTCGCCGGCAAAGGCTTCTTCTACCGCCTCACGCCGCTGCGACATGAAGGTAACCACCGAGGTGGGCCGCAGTTCTTTGGCGGTGCGCTGCACTTTCAGCTTCATGCCGCTTTCGTACTTGCCTGAGCACATGCGCACAAAGGCAATGCGGTCGCGGTGCGACGGGTCCATATTGGCTTGCACTTTAAACACCACACCCGAAAAGCCTTCGTCTTCAGGCTGCACTTCTACCGCATTGCCGCTTTTGCCGCTGCTGATACGCGGGCGCGGTTGCGGCGCCAAATCCACCAGGGCGTCCAGCACTTCCTGCACACCAAAATTGTTCACACCCGAGCCAAAAAACACCGGCGTTTGCTTGGCGGCAAAAAACGCTTCTTGGTCAAACGCGGGGGCTGCGCCTTGCAACAGCTCGATGTTGCCTTGCGCCAGTTCAAACTCATGGCCAAAGCGCTTGATCAGCTCGTCCGTTTGCGACAGGGCAATGGTCTCGTCTTGCGACTCGTCCACTTTGTCGTTACCCGCTTTAAACAAGCGCATATGCTGCTTGCGCAAATCCACAATGCCACCAAACTGTTTGCCTTGCCCCACCGGCCAGGTCATGGGCACGCAAGGCATGCCCAGCGCTTGCTCAATCTCGTCCAGCAGCTCTATTGGGTCCCGGCCTTCGCGGTCCATCTTGTTGACAAAGGTCATGATGGGCGTATTGCGCTGGCGGCACACTTCAATCAGCCGCTTGGTCTGCGGCTCTACGCCGTTGGCCGCGTCAATCACCATCAGCGCACTGTCCACCGCAGTCAGCACCCGGTAGGTGTCCTCAGAGAAGTCTTTGTGACCCGGCGTGTCTAGCAAGTTAATCACGCTATCGCGGTAGAGCATTTGCATGACAGACGATGCCACAGAAATACCACGCTGCTTTTCAATCTCCATCCAGTCGCTGGTGGCATGGCGCGTCGCCTTGCGCGCTTTCACGCTGCCCGCAATGTGGATAGCGCCCGAAAACAGCAACAACTTTTCAGTCAGAGTGGTTTTGCCCGCATCAGGGTGCGAGATGATGGCAAAGGTGCGGCGGCGTTTTGTTTCGATAGCGTAAGTCACGGTCAAATTACTTTTTATTTACATGTTTAGGACTGCTGGCACGGGCAGGTTCTTGCTGCACGCTCTCTCCAAGCTAGCTCTTAAATCGCTCTTCTGTAAGCCGTTCTTGGTCGCGCCGAATTAAATCGCGCACGTATTCGCTGGCCGAGCTATAGCCCCGCGCTTTGATGCGCGCATCTACAAAAAACTTGAGGTCTTCTGTGAGCGAGATATTCATAGTTACGGTAGTCATGGACTATATTTTAACTTTGTGGCAAAAAATGGCATAAATTGCTAATTGAATGGCAATCTATGTTGGTCTTCAGCATGCCGACTCTCATGCCGGAACGCGAGCTTTGTCCCCAGCTACAAGCTCTCCAAAATTAAGGAATGATTAAGTGGCAATGTTAGTGCTTGAAAAATAACGGCATTTATTGGTAAGCTGGATTAACACCACAAAGCCCGATGCCCTACATTGTTTGACAACAGATGCAACGTTTTAGACTACTCGCATTGCGCACGCTGATCGTATTGCCTGGCGCTTTTTCCGAGGGTGTACTGGCGGTTTTGCTGCCTTGGTCAGTTACCCAAGCCGCTCTTGGAACCTCTTGGCTGGGCATATTGTCAGCGCTGCTCGTGGCGGCGGCTATTGTTGGCACTGTGTTGGCATCGCCTGTATCGCACCACTTAGGGTCTCGGCGGATGACCGTTTACGCCGCCATTACTTCATGTTTGTGTATCGTGGGCGGCACCGCCCTGTGGTTAGCTAACTTGAAGCTGGGTGCTTTGACATTGGCTTTATGCGCTGTGGCAGCGGATGGCATGGCTGATTTAGGTTTTGCTGCGCGCACACCGGTGATGGCGCGCTTATATAAACTACCAATGCTGAGTTTTTCCAGCGGTAATTGGTTGTGGGGCATCATCGGGCTGGCGCTGGGAAGTTCCATGGCGGGTTGGCTTATCAGCACTAACCATATCGCTACGCTGCTGATAGTGCTATGTGCCACCTCAATCTTGGTCACTGCAAGCCTGCCTGCCATCTTGCTGCGCGATGCGCGAACGCAACCCCAAGCTACGAACCATTGGAAAGCGGTATGGTCTTCTCAACTGTGGACCCCACAGATGATTGCGCTGACCACTTGCATGGTTTGGTTAAGTTTTATTTACGGCCCCATGGACAACTTGCTTATTCCAGCGCAACTGACCTCTAACCAGCGGGATGCCAGTGTTTTTGGCATCCTGGTGACAGCGGGTGGGCTTGGGCTGGCCGCAGGGCTGGCCTTCACTCAGGCACAGCAGGCGTATTCAGCCACCAGCAAGATACTCATACTGTGGTTTGGTATTCTTGCCGCCATGCTGCAGATCGTGCTGATATGGTGGGCTCCTGACAACTGGTTGTTGATTGCGGGCACTTTTATCACTGCGGCAGTGTTCTCTCCTTTCCTGCCCATGACCGAAAGCACACTGCTGCTGGCGGTGAAGGCGCCTTCGCGCACTTTGGTGTTGGCGGTGGTGGGCACCCTGGCAAGTGGGGCCGACATGTTGGGTACTGCCGCTGCAGGCTGGGCCATCCATTACGCTGGGGTTGACCGCGTGTTGCTTGGATGTGCTGCGGCCTTATCGCCGTTGTTGGTGTATTTGTATTTGGTGCGAGGTAGTTTTAACTACCGTCCGCCAGTTGCATGAAAGAATAATGCCAATAGGTTAAAATCTTAATATCCGAGGAGCGCTGCAGGCCACGCAAAGTGGTCGAGGCTCGGAAACGCCGCTTAAATATGGTTTTAAACGGTTCAAGTTTCTAACTGCGCTCACCCACTGAAAACTGTGCGGTGAGTGCTTCGGTTCAACCCCTAAGCAATTCGTTAAGCACGTTAAATCGGTGGCTCGTTCACACTAACGGAGCACTCTATGAACGCTGTTGTCAAACCCCTGAAAAAACAAGATTACGCGATTGCGGACTTGTCCTTGGCCGCCTTTGGCCGCAAAGAGATGAACATCGCTGAGACCGAAATGCCGGGCCTGATGGCGATTCGTGAAGAGTTCTCAAAGTCTAAGCCACTCAAGGGCGCGCGTATCACGGGTTCGTTGCACATGACGATTCAAACCGCTGTGTTGGTTGAAACGCTGCAAGCTTTGGGCGCAGACATTCGCTGGGCTTCGTGCAATATTTTCTCTACCCAAGACCACGCTGCTGCTGCCCTGGTGGCCGAAGGCACCCCCGTGTTTGCCTACAAAGGCGAGTCGCTGGCTGACTACTGGGACTACACCCACCGCATTTTTGAATTTGGTGGCAAAGGCGCTGCTGAAGGCCCGAACATGATTTTGGACGATGGTGGCGACGCCACGCTGCTGATGCACTTGGGCACCAAGGCCGAGAAAGACATCAAGGTGCTGGCCAAGCCCGGTAGCGAAGAAGAAAAATGCCTGTTTGCTGCCATCAAAGCCAAGCTGCGCATCGACCCAACCTGGTACAGCCGCCGCCTGAAAAACATCATCGGCGTGACGGAAGAAACCACCACCGGCGTGCTGCGCCTGAACGAAATGTCGGCCAAAGGCACGCTGGCCATGCGCGCGATTAACGTGAACGACTCGGTCACCAAATCTAAGTTCGACAACCTGTACGGCTGCCGTGAGAGCTTGGTTGACGCGATCAAGCGCGCGACCGATGTGATGATTGCTGGCAAGGTGGCCGTGGTCACTGGCTACGGCGACGTGGGCAAGGGCTCTGCCCAAGCGCTGCGCGCATTGAGCGCCCAAGTGTGGGTGACTGAAGTAGACCCGATCAACGCGCTGCAAGCCGCAATGGAAGGCTACAAAGTAGTCACTATGGAATACGCCGCCGACAAAGCCGACATTTTCGTGTCTGCCACCGGCAACAAGAGCGTGATTACCCATGACCACATGGCCGCGATGAAAGACCAAGCCATCGTTTGCAATATCGGCCACTTTGACAATGAAATCGACGTTGAAGCGTTAGAGAAATACAAGTGGGAAGAGATTAAGCCGCAAGTTGACCACATCATCTTCCCTGCTAAAGGTAAAAAGCCATCCAAGCGCATCATCTTGCTGGCCAAGGGCCGTTTAGTGAACTTGGGCTGCGGCACCGGCCACCCTAGCTTTGTGATGTCATCAAGCTTTGCTAACCAGACGATTGCGCAGATCGAGCTGTTTACCAAGCAAAAAGAATACAAAGTAGGTCAGGTGTATGTATTGCCAAAGCATTTGGACGAGAAAGTAGCCCGCTTGCACCTCAAAAAGGTGGGCGCGGTATTGACCGAGCTGACCAAAGAGCAAGCGGCCTACATTGGCGTGTCGGTAGATGGCCCGTACAAGGCTGACACGTACCGCTACTAAGAATCTTTGAACGCAGGTGCGCGCCGACCAACTTTTAGTTCAACGCGGCTTGGCTGCCTCACGCAGCCAAGCGGTGCGCTTGATTGAGTCTGGCGCGCGCTATTTGCACCGCGGCGAATGGAAGCCGCTGCGCAAGAGTGACGATGTGCACGAGGACGCGCAGATTGAGCTGCTTAATGCCGATGAGGCCAAATATGTATCGCGCGGCGGCCTCAAGCTAGAAGGCGCTTTGCAAAGCAGTGGGGTTGACGTGCGAGGCGCGCTGTGCCTTGATGTGGGTCAGTCCACGGGCGGCTTTACAGATTGTTTGCTTCAGCATGGCGCGCGCGCTGTGGTGGGCATTGACGTGGGGCACAGCCAGCTGCACGCGCGTTTGCGCGCAGATGAGCGCGTGCTGTGCGTAGAGCGGCTGAATGTACGCAACTTAGACGCTACTGAATTAATAGCTAACTATCCAATATCCACGTCGGAAAACTCGTTATTTTTAACATCAAAGACACCTAGACAAGTTACTTTTGATGTGATCGTGGGCGACGTGTCGTTTATCTCGCAGACCTTGATCTTAGGTGCGCTAGTGGGGCTCTTGGCACCCGGTGGCCACATCGTCATGCTGGTTAAGCCGCAGTTTGAACTCCAGCCCGAGCAAATAGGTAAGGGCGGCATCGTGAAAGACCCTGTGCATTATGTGCAAGTAGAGCAGCGTATTCGCGCTGCGTACAAAGAGGCGGGGCTGACAGTGCAGCACTACATTGCCAGCCCAATCGAGGGTGGCGACGGCAATCGAGAATTTTTTGTGCATGCCCACAAGCCGTGATGCATGCGTGAGACACTGCGCCGCCTTGGCCGCGCAGATTTGAAAGAACTGTATGAACAATTCCAAAGTACCGTTAAGTTTTGAATTTTTCCCTCCCAAGACGCCCGAGGGCGCGGGCAAGCTGGTGGGCGTGCGCCAAGCGCTCTACGCCCTGAGGCCGCAATTTTTCAGCGTAACCTATGGCGCAGGCGGCTCCACACAAGACGGCACACTGCAAACCGTGCAGGCCATCATTGCCGATGGGTTTGATGCTGCCCCGCACTTCTCGTGTATCGGTGCCACCAAGGACAGCGTGCGCGCGCAGCTGGCAGAGTTCAAGGCCGCAGGCATCCAGCGCATGGTCGCTTTGCGCGGTGACTTGCCCAGCGGCTACGGTGCGTTTGGCGAGTTCAAGCATGCCAACGAATTGGTCGAATTCATCCGCAGTGAAACGGGTGACCATTTTCATATAGAGGTAGGTTGCTACCCTGAAGTGCATCCGCAGGCCAAGTCGCCTGAGGCTGATTTGACTGCGTATGTGACCAAGGTCAAAGCGGGCGCCAGCTCGGCCATCACGCAGTATTTCTTTAACAGCGATGCGTATTTTCGGTTTGTGGATGATGCCCACAAGCTCGGTGCCAACATTCCCGTGGTGCCCGGCATCATGCCAATTTTGAGCTCGTCTCAGCTCATGCGCTTTTCTGATGCCTGCGGCGCTGAGATTCCGCGCTGGATTCGCCTGCGACTGCAAGCCTTTGGCGATGACAGCGCGTCCATCAAAGCCTTTGGCCTGGACGTGATCACCGATCTGTGCGACCAGCTGCGCAACGCCGGCGTGCCGGGGTTGCACTTTTACACAATGAACCAGTCGGCGGCCAGCATGGAAATTTGCAAACGGCTAAACTTAGTTTGATGTATTTTTACCCGTTTGACTGCAGCTTTTTTGTGCTGATGGGCGTGGCCCGGTGGTGGGTGTGCGCATGGGTAGTGGCGTCTAGCGTGGGCTGCGCCAACCTAAAGCCACCGGCAGCGCCCGGTGCCAGCCCAGGGACGGCAACAGACCGCTCTGCAGCCAAGCCAGATGCAGCCTCGGTTAAAAAGAGTCTGCCCACTACCACCCCAGACCCCGCCAGTCCATCAGCTGCCCAGCCCTCAGGCGCGGCTGCAGCCAACGCGCCAACCACCACAGAGGCGCAGCCCGTTACCAATGAAGCCGCAACCGGCTGGACCGAAGAAGGCATAGCCTCGTGGTACGGCCCCCGCTTTCAGGGCAAGCGCACCGCCAATGGTGAGCGCTTTAATACCAACGAGCTGACTGCCGCCCATAAGTCGCTGCCCTTTGGCACGCGTGTGCGGGTCAAGTCGATGGTCAACGGCAAAGAGGTTGTCGTGCGCATCAACGACCGTGGCCCGTTTATCAAAGGCCGCATCATTGACCTGAGCCAGGCAGCGGCTAAAGCGATTGGCATGCTCGGCATCAAGCGCGTCGAGATAGCGCAATTAAGGTAGAGCTGACTGCCCAAGTGCGTCATACACATTACGCCCAGCGGTCAGTGCCAAGCTGTTTAACCCAAGGAGACTAGAGATGAAAATTGAAACTATCGCCGTCCACGGTGGCTACACGCCTGACCCTACGACCAAAGCTGTAGCGGTGCCCATCTACCAAACCGTGGCCTACGCGTTTGACAACACACAGCACGGTGCGGATTTATTTGACCTCAAAGTGGCAGGCAACATTTACAGCCGCATCATGAACCCCACCAACGGCGTGCTTGAGGCCCGTGTGGCAGCACTTGAGGGCGGCATTGGCGCACTGGCTGTGGCCTCTGGCATGGCAGCCATTTCGTATGCGATTCAAACCATCACCGAAGCGGGCGATAACATCATCTCGGCCTCTACTTTGTATGGCGGCACCTATAACTTGTTTGCCCATACCTTCCCGCAAATGGGCATTGAAGTGCGCTTTGCCGACTACCGCGACCCAGCCTCGTTTGCCAAACTGATCGACGCGCGCACCAAAGCGATTTACTGCGAATCGATTGGCAACCCGCTGGGCAATA
Organism: Polaromonas sp.; assembly: GCA_031431335.1. Lineage (GTDB taxonomy): Bacteria > Pseudomonadota > Gammaproteobacteria > Burkholderiales > Burkholderiaceae_C > JAAFIP01. The sequence goes on from JANPDG010000236.1 coordinate 7,791, forward strand.
TCACCGACATTGGTGCGCTGGCCAAAGTCGCCCACGACCACGGCGTGCCCCTGATTGTGGACAACACCGTGACCAGTCCCTACCTGTGCCGCCCGTTTGAACATGGCGCAGACATTGTGGTGCACTCGTTGACCAAATACCTGGGTGGTCATGGCACCACCATTGGCGGCGCGGTGGTGGACTCAGGCAAGTTTCCGTGGGCTGAGCACAAGGCGCGCTTTAAGCGCTTGAACGAGCCTGATGTCAGCTACCACGGCGTGGTCTACACCGAGGCGTTGGGCCCTGCTGCCTACATTGGCCGCTGCCGTGTGGTGCCTCTGCGCAATATGGGCGCAGCGCTCAGCCCGATGAACGCATTTCAGATTTTGCAAGGCATTGAAACGCTGGCTTTGCGCATGGACCGCATTTGCGAGAACGCCGTGAAAGTAGCCACCCATTTGAAGCAACATGCCAAGGTGGCCTCGGTCAACTACGCTGGCCTGCCCGACCACGCAGACCACGCGCTGGTTCAAAAATACATGGGCGGCCGTGCTTCAGGCATTATTAGCTTCACGCTCAAGGGCGCTGAAGGGCGCGATGCAGGCGCACGCTTTCAAGACGCGCTCAAGCTGTTCACGCGCTTGGTCAATATCGGCGATGCCAAGTCACTGGCCTGCCACCCTGCGTCCACCACCCACCGCCAGCTCAACCCCGCCGAGCTGGCCAAAGCAGGAGTGAGCGAAGGCATGGTGCGCTTGTCCGTGGGCATTGAGCACATCGACGATTTGATGGCTGACTTAGACCAAGCGCTGGCGGCCGTGTAAGGCTTTATCCGAACGGTGACTTGCTCACCGTTCGTCCACGCTAACTTGATTAGCGCTCGTCATAACTGATCACCACCCTTTGCGACACGCAGTGCGACTGGCAGGTCAGCACAAAGCCTTTGTCGATCTCCCACTGCTCAAGCGTGAAGTTTTTTTCCATCGTCACTTTGCCTTCCAGCACCTTGGCGCGGCAGGTGCAGCACACGCCGCCCTTGCAGGCGTAGGGCAGGTGCAGGCCAGCGTCCAGTGCCGTGTCCAGCACATTGTCATCAGCGTGCATGCCAAAGCTGTGGCTTTTGCCGTCCAGCACCACTTCCAGTGCAAATGGGGTAGTTTTTTGGCTGTTTTCCGACGTAGATATTGGATAGTTTGCTATATTTTTAATAGTATTTTGATGGGATGCAAAACGCTCTGTGTGCACCCGCTCACGCGCTACGCCTGCGCTGCCCAGCGCCCGCTCTGCGCCTTCGATCATCGCCTCAGGCCCGCACACAAACACTTCATTGATCTGGCTGGTGGGTACCACTTGGTTCAGCAACTCGGCGAGCTTGACTTCATCCAAGCGTCCGTTAAACAGCGCCACCTCTTGCGGCTGGCGCGACAGCACGTTGATCAGCAAGACACGCTCGTTGTAGCGGTCTTTCAGGTCTTGCAGTGCCTCGCTGAACATGATGGTGCTGGTGCGCTGGTTGCCGTAGAGCAGGGTGAAGCGCGATGCTGGCTCGCTGGCCAGTGTGTGCGCCATGATGGACAACACCGGTGTGATACCCGAGCCAGCGGCGATGCCCAAGCGGTGCGTGCCCTGCGCATCCTGCGCACCAGCAAGCCCAGCCTTGAGCGCAAATTTTGGTGTAAAGCGCCCGTCTGGCGGTATCACGTCTACCTCATCGCCCACTTGCAGCACCGTGGTGGCCCAGGTGCTGAACACTCCGCCTTCTACCCGCTTGATGCCCACGGTGATCTCTTGCGCACTGGCCCACTGCGCAGGTGTGCTGCACAGCGAGTAGCTGCGC
>JANPDG010000237.1:0-11918 GCA_031431335.1 Polaromonas sp.
GGACGCGAAAGAAGACAAAAATAAATACCAAGGTGGGTTTGCAATGTTTTTTACTATTTTCTGATGATTTTATTTTTATTTTTTATTTTTTGTCTTCTAATTTCTAAAATTTTTGGTATCCCTTTAGCGTCCTTCGCGAAACCTTCGCGTCCTTCGCGTCCAAAATCCCCTTTTCCCTCTTAAAACACCATGCAAAAATTCACATTACACCAAGGCCTAGTAGCCCCCATGGACCGCGAGAATGTCGACACTGACGCGATCATTCCGAAGCAGTTTTTAAAATCCATCCGTAAAACCGGCTTCGGCATCAACCTGTTCGACGAGTGGCGCTACCTGGACGCAGGCTATCCCGGTCAAGACCCGGCCAGCCGCAAACCGAACCCCGACTTTGTGCTGAACCAGTCGCGCTACGCGAATGCATCCATTCTGATAGCTCGCAAAAACTTTGGCTGCGGCTCCAGCCGCGAGCATGCGCCATGGGCGCTAGACCAGTACGGCTTTCGCTGCTTGATCGCGCCCAGCTTTGCCGACATTTTCTTTAACAACTGTTTTAAAAACGGCCTGCTGCCCATCGTGCTGCCCGAAGCGGCGGTGGCCAAGCTGTTTGACGAAGTGGCAGCCTTCCCAAGCTACCAGTTAACGATTGATCTAGACAAGCAGTTAGTTATCAAAGGCCAAGGCGAAAGTATTCCGTTTGAGGTGCAAGCCTTCCGCAAATACTGCCTGCTCAACGGCCTAGACGATATTGGCCTGACCCTGCGGCACGCCGACAAAATCAAAGCCTTCGAAGCCGAGCGCCTGGCCACCAAACCGTGGTTGGCTGGCAGCATAGTGGGGTAGGTTCTGCACTGTCCGTCATATGCTCTACGCGGTTTTAGGTAATTTTTTAAGCAGTTTTCCGACGTGGATATTCAATAGTTAGCTATTAATTTTATAGTAAAGAAGTTTTATGAAAATCGCAATTCTCCCAGGCGACGGCATCGGCACTGAAATCGTTGCAGAAGCCGTTAAGGTTTTGAACGTACTCGGTTTGAAGTTTGAAACGGAATCCGCCCTCGTCGGCGGTGCAGCCTTTGAGGCACACGGCCATCCTTTGCCCGAGGCTACGCTCAAGCTGGCAATGCAAGCCGATGCGGTACTGTTTGGCGCGGTGGGCGACTGGAAATACGACACGCTGGACCGCCCGCTGCGCCCCGAGCAAGCCATTCTCGGATTGCGTAAAAACATGGGCCTGTTCGCCAACTTCCGCCCCGCGATTTGCTACGAGCAGCTGGTTGACGCTTCTAGCCTCAAACCTGAACTTGTTGCAGGCCTGGACATTTTGATCATCCGCGAGTTGACTGGCGACATCTACTTTGGCCAGCCGCGCGGCCGCCGCGTCGCCACCGACGGCCACTTTCCGGGCAGCGAAGAAGCCTTCGACACCATGCGCTACTCGCGCCCCGAAATCGAACGCATCGCCCACGTCGCCTTCCAAGCCGCCATGAAGCGCGATAAGCGCGTCACCAGTGTAGACAAAGCGAACGTGCTAGAAACCTTTCAGCTGTGGAAAGATGTGGTTACTGAGGTCGGCAAACAATACCCCGAAGTCGCTTTAGACCACATGTACGTGGACAACGCCGCGATGCAACTGGTCAAAGCCCCCAAGCGCTTTGACGTGGTGGTCACCGGCAATATGTTCGGTGACATTTTGTCTGATGCCGCCGCCATGCTGACCGGCTCCATCGGCATGCTCCCGTCCGCGTCTTTAAATTCTAAAAACCAAGGCCTGTACGAGCCCAGCCACGGCAGCGCGCCCGACATTGCAGGCAAAGGTATCGCCAACCCGTTGGCTACGATTTTGTCTGCGGCGATGATGCTGCGCTTCTCACTAGGCCAAACTGAAGCTGCGGATCGTATTGAAGCAGCGGTGAAGAAAGTGTTGTCACAGGGCTTGCGCACTGCAGATATTTACTCTGCTGGGGCAACAAAGGTTTCGACAGTGCAGATGGGTGATGCAGTGGTCAAGGCTCTTGCTTAGTGATCTTCTCTAATCTAAATATGAGGCCTGCCGGTTTTCCCAAGGCTGGCATGTCTTTTTTGTCCTGCAGAGGAGTTGGTCGGCGGTGCTACTTCAGCTGCGCGGCTGTCCCCCATGTCGGCCTAGGGCCGCCTATTCCTCCTTGACGCCGCTACGCTGAAGTAGCACCGCCGACCAACTCTTGTAGACGTGGCTGCTATTCGACTGTTGCAGACCCACCATGGTTACTGCCTTGGTGCTTGGTGTGTACGGCGTAGCGGCGTAAAGGAGTAGCCCGCAGGGCGGGGGACAGCCGCGTAGCTGTACACACCAAGCACCAAGGCGTACACAAACCAGCAGCCAAATTCCCGCGCCACCGAACACATGCAAAATCACAGCAGATTCAAGGCGGATGGAACTTGCTTAATGAAATGGCACTGATACAACCTCTTCGAACACAGCATCCCATGCCTGTCGAATGTAAATGTGGGTCAAACCAGCTCTCCGATCAGATATAATTTAAAACTTATGAACGCCAAAGTGTCCAGCACCCAAACCACCCCAGCCTCAGCGCTAGGCGTGCGCGCGTTCATTGCTTCCACTAAAACGACAACCATTAAAGGCTAATCCAGCCCGGTTCGTCACGCCCCTCACCCCGGAGCCAGACGAGCCGGGGGATTAGTCAAACCTGATTAATTTTGTAAAGGCGTAGAAAAATGAAAATTGGTAACCTAGTAGGCTTAGTTGGCTGGCGCGGCATGGTCGGCTCTGTGCTGATTGACCGCATGATCGCTGAGGGCGATTTTGGCTTGATTGAGCCAGTGTTCTTCTCCACCTCTAACGCAGGCGGCAAAGCCCCTGCGCAGGCCAAAAACGAGACTACCCTTAAAGACGCTTTCGATATCAATGCGCTGAAGAAATGCGACATCATCATCACTGCCCAAGGCGGCGACTACACCACCGAGGTGTACCCCAAGCTGCGCGCTGCGGGATGGACGGGTCACTGGATTGACGCAGCGTCGACCCTGCGCATGAATGACGATGCAGTGATCATCTTGGATCCGGTCAATATGCCGGTCATCAAGAATGCGCTGGCCAAAGGCGGCAAGAACTGGGTGGGCGGCAACTGCACAGTGAGCTGCATGCTGATGGGCGTGGGCGCGCTGTACAAGGCTGGCTTGGTTGAATGGATGAGCACCATGACCTACCAAGCAGCCTCGGGCGGCGGCGCGCAGCACATGCGCGAGCTGCTCACGCAGTATGGCTCGCTCCATGCCGAGGTGAAAAGCTTGCTAGACGACCCGAAATCTGCGATTTTAGAAATTGACCGTTTGGTCACGGCCAAGCAACGCGCCTACGCTGGCGACGAAGTGGCCAACTTTGGCGTGCCACTGGGCGGCAGCATCATTCCGTGGATCGACAAAGACTTAGGTTTAGGCAAACAGCCGTACTCCGACGGCTGGGGGGTCACCAAAGAAGAGTGGAAAGGCGGCGCTGAGACCAACAAGATTTTGGGCCAAGGCGCAGGCTTTGGCACAGCAGCTGTGCCTGTAGACGGCTTTTGCATTCGCGTGGGCGCTATGCGCTGCCACAGCCAGGCACTGACCTTCAAGCTGAAAAAAGACGTGCCCTTGGCCGACATCGAGGCCATGATTACAGCGGACAACCCGTGGGCCAAAGTGGTGCCCAACACCAAAGAGGCAACTTTGAAAGACCTGACGCCCGTAGCCGTCACAGGCACGATGACCATTCCCGTAGGCCGTATCCGCAAAATGGCCATGGGGCCGGAGTACGTGGGCGCGTTTACCATTGGCGACCAGCTGCTGTGGGGGGCTGCCGAGCCACTGCGCCGCATGCTGCGCATACTTTTAGACTAGGTTTAGCCTACTTTTAATTTGAGTTAGCGTTTACAAACTTCATTCAATTTACCAGAAGCGCCTCGTAACCATGCGTTACGAGGCGTTGTCGTTTGGCAACAAAAAGCAGTTGTAACGAAGGGCAAACCCGCAGCAATAAAACTTAAACACCGTCTTAGCTTGTCAAGCTAACGTGTTGATGTTAACGTCATTTTTCGCAAATTCATGTTGAGGCTTTTGTGCTAAACAACCTAAAAAATTCTCTCGGGGCTGATTCTTTGACCAGCCATTTATCTTTCTGGCGTACGCCAGTGGCTGCTGCGGCACTCGCACTTGCGCTGGGCCTGCCCGCGCTGGAGGCGCACGCACTGGCTTTGGGCAAGGTCAATGTGCTGTCCGCACTGGGTGAGCCCCTGCGCGCAGAAATTGAAGTGCCCGAAATCAATGCCGACGAAGCCGCTAGCCTTAAGGCCAATATCGCCAGTGGCGATGCTTTTCGTGCCGCCGGACTCGAATACAACCCGGCGTTGAAAAACGCCCAGCTCAGCCTGCAGCGCCGGGCTGACGGTCGGTCGTATTTCCGTCTAACCAGCGACACGCCAATCAATGAGCCATTCGTTGACCTGATTTTAGAAACCACTTGGGCAACAGGCCGCGTGACCCGCGACTACACCATGTTGTTTGATCCCAGCAACCTGCGTGCGCAACCTGCACCTACGGCTGCTGCAGGAGTTTCCCCCTTAAGCACCAGCCCAGCCTCAGTCAGCCCGCGTACCAGCACATCGCCCGCCATAGCGCAGGCACGTGCGCCTCGCGCGCCCGCTGTTCGCGCTCCTGCCCCAGCCCCGGCGGCCGAGACAGCCAAGCCAGGCAGCGTGACCGTCAAGGCTGGCAACACCGCCACGCAACTGGCCGCTCGCTACAAACCTGCGGGTATTTCGCTGGACCAAATGCTTGTGTCCATGCTCACCATGAACCCTGATGCGTTTATCGACGGCAACATCAACCGGATGAAAAAAGGCGCAGTACTTGAACTGCCAACCACCTCGACGGCGTCGGGCGTATCAGAGGCGCAAGCCCGCCAAACCATCACAGCGCAAAGCAAAGATTTCAACGAATTTCGCCGCCGCTTAGCCGAAGGTGCCCCCACAGCCAGCGCCTCGGGCACTGGCCGCAAAGCCACTGGCACCGTGCAAACCGATGTGCAAGAGCGCAAACCCACTGCCGCAGCACCAGACAAACTCACGCTGTACAAAGGCGCTGTAGGTGCAGCTGGCACTGCATCAGCCAGCAAGGGCATGAAAGAAGAAGCGATTGCCAAAGACAAAGCTGCCAAAGATGCTGCGGCACGCACCGCAGAATTGTCAAAGAATATTCAAGATCTGAGCAAGCTGGGCACACCTACCGTTGCCAGCGCCAAACCCACTGCGCCAGCCACCACACAAGCTCCTGCCGCAAGCACGCCAGGTATCGCTGTGGCCACGGGTAGCAACACCACGCCAGCGGTTACCAGCACCATGGCAAAGGAGGTTACAACTACCGTAGCCGCCGCCGCACCACTGGTCACAAGCACTGTCGCTCCGGCTGTAACCACCAGCGTTGCCATTGCCACGACCACTGTACCCACCACAGAGACGGCCGCACCTGTGGCGCCTGCAAAACCAGTTGCCAAGGCACCCCCGCCGCCGCCTCCAGAGCCCAGCTTCTTAGACGGCTTGCTAGATAACCCGATCACCTTGCCTGCAGCGGGAGGTTTGCTAGCCTTACTGGCAGGTTTTGGTGTGTACCGTATGCGCCAGCGCAAAAACGCAGCCCAGGTAGACAGCTCCTTTTTAGAAAGCCGCCTGCAACCTGACTCGTTCTTTGGTGCTTCGGGTGGGCAGCGTGTAGACACGAACGATGCGCCTAACTCAGCCTCTGCCTCCTCGATGGTTTACTCACCCAGCCAATTGGATGCTGCAGGAGATGTTGACCCAGTGGCAGAAGCCGATGTGTATTTAGCCTACGGCCGTGATCTGCAAGCAGAAGAGATCTTGAAAGAAGCCTTGCGCACAAACCCATCGCGCGTTGCTATTCATGCCAAGCTCATGGAAATTTATGCCAAGCGCCGCGACACGAAAGCGTTTGAAACAGTAGCACGAGAAGCGTATGCAATCACCAGAGGCCAAGGCTCTGAGTGGGACACCGCCGCAGCACTAGGCCGCGATATGGATCCGGGTAACCCACTGTACCAACCCAGCGGAATAAATGACTCCTTGGCAGTCGCTGGAATGGGTGCAGTTGCTGCCACAGCAGCGTTTGCCAGCAGCACTGTCCCGCAAGCGGCGCAAGCCGCAGCGGCAGACGATGTCGACTTTGACCTCGACTTCTCGATGGACGATGGCTTGGTCGAAGCGCCTCAACTCGACCAACCGGCGCACACCAGCACCTCGCCTATTCACGTTCAACCTACAGTGTCGATGCAAGCGCAAGCAGCGTCTAGCCCTTCTGTCGACTTGGCCTTTGATACGCCAGCCCTGCCTGATTTGACCGCTGCAGCAATGAACATGTCTGGCTCGGACATGGACTCCTTCGCCAATGGTCTGAGCTTTAGCAATGCGCCTGCAGCAGCGCCCAGCACGCCAACAGCGCCTATGGCGATGACGCCAAGCGCTGCACATGCGCCGGCCATGGAAGCCTTAGAGTTTGACATGGGTGATCTGTCACTCGACTTGCCCAAGGCTGCCGCTCCAGCGGTCAGCGCTGCGGCTGCGTCCAGCACTTTTGATGCTGGCATGACGGGTGACCCCTTGGAGACCAAACTTGCTCTGGCCCAAGAGTTCCGTGAAATCGGTGATGACGACGGTGCTCGTTCACTGGCACAGGAAGTGGCACAAGAGGCCACGGGGGCGCTCAAAGCACGTGCGCAACGCATGGTGGCGGAACTGAGCTAGTGCCGCGTATCGCGCTGGGGTTGAGCTATGCGGGCCAAGGTTACTTTGGCTGGCAAAGCCAACTCGGCGGCAACACCATCCAAGACAAACTTGAAGCCGCGTTAGCGGCTTTTTGTGGTCTGCCCGCAGGCGAGCGGGTCACCACGCTGTGCGCTGGCCGTACCGATGCAGGTGTGCACGGCTTAGCCCAAGTGGTGCACTTTGACACGCCGCTAGAGCGCGAACTGGCCTCTTGGGTGCGCGGCTCCAATACCCATCTGCCCACCAATATTGCAGTCCAATGGGCGCGCGAAGTGCCCCCTGAGTTTCATTGCCGGGGCAGCGCTATTGCCCGTCGCTATGCCTATGTGCTGCTCGAATCTGCTGTGCGCCCCAGCGTCGAGGCAGGCCGTGTGGGTTGGGTGCACCGACCGCTGAGCCTGGCGCCTATGCAGGTAGCCGCACAAACCCTTTTAGGTGAGCACGATTTTTCGTCGTTCAGGGCGGTGCAGTGCCAAGCGCTCAGTCCCGTTAAAACCATGCGCGCCTTGAACATCAGCCAGCATGGCGCGTATTGGAAGTTCGAATTTGAAGCCAGCGCTTTTCTACACCACATGATTCGCAACATCATGGGCTGTTTGATCACCATAGGCCAAGGCACACAAAGCCCTGAGTGGGTGGCGCAGGTGCTGGCAGCGCGCAGCAGAGCTGTGGCCGCCCCCACCTTTTCCCCAGACGGATTGTACTTTTTAGGCCCCGTGTATGAGCTCCACTGGGGCCTGCCGCAGCATGTGCCAGCGTATGATTGGCTCCCATGACAGCCTACCGAACCCGAATTAAGATCTGCGGTCTCACCCGCGAAAAAGACGTTGACGCAGCAGTCCAAGCCGGGGCAGACGCCATTGGGTTTGTGCTCTACCCACCCAGCCCGCGCTATGTGTCGCCCCAGCGCGCCGCAGAGCTGTCGCGCCGCATGCCTGCTTTTGTTACGCCGGTGCTACTGTATGTGAACGAATCTACTCCTAATGTAATAGCAAACTCTTTAATCATCCCATCGGCAATATGCCAATTTCATGGAGATGAATCTCCGGTTGACTGTCAGCAAACAGGCCAGCGTTACATCCGGGCAGCACGTATCCCATTGTCTGGCGCGGGCAACTTTGACTTGGTAGAATTCAACCAACGTTACGCTGATGCACAGGCTATTCTTGTGGATGCCCATGTAGACGGCTACGGCGGCGGCGGTCAAACCTTTAACTGGAATGCAATCAATTGGTCACATCCTCAACTAAACGCACGCTCTCGCCTCGTTTTGTCTGGTGGATTGACGCCTGCAAACGTGACCGATGGTATTGTGCAAGTGCGGCCTTGGGCCGTTGACGTGAGCTCGGGAGTTGAGGTCTCTAAAGGCATCAAAGACCCCGAAAAAATCATCCAGTTTGTTGCCGCCGTTCGCCGAGCCGACGAACTCCTTGCCAACCTATAGTTTTGAGTAGCGCTTCAGTCCCAGGGATTGCACCGTTCTCACCCATCCGATATGAATTACACACAACCCGACGCCAGTGGTCACTTTGGTAAATATGGCGGCAGCTTTGTCTCTGAGACCCTGACGCACGCCATCAACGAGCTGCGCGAGGCCTACGCTCATTACCAAAACGACCCCGAATTCATCCGCGAATTCAACTATGAGCTGGCCCACTTTGTAGGCCGACCCTCGCCCATCTACCACGCAGCACGCACCAGCCGTGAAATGGGAGGCGCGCAGATCTACTTCAAACGCGAAGACCTCAACCACACCGGCGCGCACAAAATCAACAACACCATCGGCCAAGCGCTGCTGGCCAAGCGCATGGGCAAGCCCCGCGTCATCGCTGAGACGGGCGCGGGCCAGCACGGCGTGGCAACCGCCACCATCTGCGCACGCTATGGCCTAGAGTGTGTGGTGTACATGGGCAGTGTCGACGTCGCACGCCAAAGCCCTAACGTCTACCGCATGAAGCTATTGGGCGCGACTGTGGTGCCTGTGGACTCTGGCAGCAAAACACTCAAAGACGCCTTGAACGAAGCCATGCGCGACTGGGTGGCCAATGTGGACAACACCTTCTACATCATTGGCACGGTAGCAGGCCCCCACCCTTATCCCATGATGGTGCGCGATTTTCAAAGCGTCATTGGCCAAGAATGCCTCACACAAATGCCCAGCTATTTAGGTGCGAACAAGCAGCCTGACGCCGTAGTCGCCTGCGTGGGCGGTGGCAGCAATGCCATGGGTATTTTTTATCCCTACATTGCACACGAAAAAACCCGCTTGATTGGCGTTGAAGCCGCTGGCGAAGGCCTAGACAGCGGCAAACACAGTGCCTCAATCCAGCGCGGCAGCCCCGGCGTGCTGCATGGCAACCGCACTTATCTGCTCCAAGACGACAACGGCCAGATCACCGAGACCCACTCGATCAGTGCGGGCCTAGACTACCCAGGTGTCGGCCCAGAGCACGCATGGCTCAGCGACATTGGCCGCGCCGAATATGTCGGCATCACCGACAAAGAAGCTATAGACGCCTTTCACTACGTCTGCCGCACTGAAGGCATCATTCCCGCACTCGAATCAAGCCATGCCGTAGCCCACGCCATGAAAATGGCTAAAACCATGCGCAATGACCAGAGTATTTTGGTCAATTTATCAGGCCGAGGTGACAAAGACATTGGCACCGTAGCTGACCTGAGCAACGCAGAATTTTACTGTCGTCCGTCCTGCCGTGGCCAGTCGGTTAAAGGCTCTGAGCAAGTGATGAAGGTGGTCAAATGAGCCGCATCCAAACTACGCTAAACGCACTAGCAGCCCAGGGCCGCACAGCATTGATTCCGTATGTCACTGCAGGCTTTCCGTATGCCAACATCACGCCCGATTTGATGCACGCGATGGTCGGTGCGGGCGCTGACATCATCGAGTTGGGTGTACCGTTCAGCGACCCGATGGCTGATGGCCCTGTGATTCAAAAGGCCGGTGAAAAGGCGCTCACTCTAGGCATCGGCACCTCCCAGGTGCTCGACATGGTCAAAGCGTTTCGCAACAAAGACGCCACCACCCCAGTGGTGCTGATGGGTTACGCCAACCCGATTGAGCGCTACGACAACAAGCGCGGCGCAGATGCGTTTGTGTGCGACGCAGCGGCCGCTGGCGTAGACGGCGTGCTGGTGGTGGACTATCCACCCGAAGAATGTGAGGAATTTGCCGCCAAGCTGCGCGCTAACCAGATGGACCTGATCTTTCTGCTCGCCCCTACGTCTACCGACACGCGCATGGCCTTAGTGGGCCGCTTGGCCAGCGGCTATGTGTACTACGTGTCGCTCAAGGGTGTGACGGGCTCTGGCGCGCTGGACACCGACGCAGTAGCCGCCGCCATACCGCGCATCAAACAGCATGTCAAAATACCCGTGGGCGTAGGCTTTGGTATTCGCGATGCAGCAACGGCTAAAGCCGTAGGTGCAGTCAGCGATGCGGTAGTGATTGGCAGCAAAATCATCCAGTTGATAGAAGACCAGCCCCACGAGCGTGTATGCGCCGTGGCAGCAGACTTTTTGCGTGGCGTGCGCGTTGCGCTAGACTCTTGATATCAGAGGAAAACAGCTATGTCATGGTTAGAAAAATTGCTCCCCTCCAAAATGGAGGCCACCAACCCCACTGAGCGCCACCAAGTGCCCGAGGGCTTGTGGATCAAGTGCCCCAGCTGCGACAGCGTGCTGTACAAAACCGACCTGGAGCAAAACCACAATGTGTGTCCCAAGTGCAGCCACCACCACCGCATTGGAGCGCGCGCGCGCTTAAACGGTCTGTTGGATGCCGAAGGCCGCTACGAAATCGGTCAAGAGGTGATCCCAGTCGACGCCCTCAAGTTCAAAGACAGCCGCAAATACCCCGAGCGCCTGAAAGAGGCGCTAGAAAACACGGGCGAGACCGATGCGCTGATCGTCATTGGCGGTGCAATTCAAAGCATCGAGGTGGTGGTGGCTTGTTTTGAGTTTGAGTTTATGGGCGGCTCGATGGGCTCAGTGGTGGGCGAGCGCTTTGTGCGCGGTGTGGAGACTGCCATTGCGCAAAAAGTACCGTTTATCTGCTTTACCGCCACCGGTGGCGCGCGCATGCAGGAGGGCTTGTTGTCGCTCATGCAAATGGCCAAAACCAATGCATCGCTCACCCGCTTGGCCAAAAAAGGCCTGCCCTATATCAGCGTACTCACCGACCCCACGATGGGCGGTGTGAGCGCAGGCTTTGCCTTTGTGGGCGATGTGGTGATTGCAGAGCCCAAAGCCTTGATTGGCTTTGCAGGTCCGCGTGTGATCGAGAGCACAGTGCGCGAAAAGCTGCCCGAGGGCTTTCAGCGCGCAGAGTTTTTACTACAAAAAGGCGCTGTCGACTTTATCTGCGACCGCCGCGAGCTGCGTGACAAGCTGTCTACCTGCTTGGCCATGCTGCAGCGCCAGCCAGCCGATGCCATAGCCTAGGCCATCTTTATCAACACCCAGGAGCCTGCAGTGGAGCTCAATTCTTTGCCCCTGTTTCCGTTAGGTACTGCGCTGTTTCCGCAAGGGATTTTGCCTTTGCGAATTTTCGAAGTGCGCTACCTAGACATGGTCAATAAATGCATCAAAACAGGTGCACCCTTTGGTATCGTCGCGCTGTCTGAAGGCTCAGAGGTGCGCTCACCAGAGCAGCACGAAGTCTTTGTCGATGTAGGCACGCTAGTCACCATCACCGAGCATGCCACGCCCCAGAGCGGTCTTAAAGTCATCACTTGCAGTGGGCAGCAGCGCTTTCGCATCATGCGCAGAGAGCGGTTAAGGCATGGGCTTTGGATCGCAGATGTGCAGCACATTGAGGCCGATATGGCTGTGTCGCTGCCCGATGAGCTCAAGCTGTGTGCCACAGCATTGCGCAATATCATGGCCAAGCTGTCTGATGAACATGAAACCGCGCTCAACCCATATTTGCAGTTAGCCTCCGAATGGGACGACTGCGGATGGGTTGCTAACCGGTGGTGCGAAATGTTGCCTTTGCCGCTCAAGATGAAGCAGCAGCTTTTAGAGCTGGATAACCCGATGATTCGGCTCGAGTTGGTGAACGATATTTTGGTCAAATACGAGCTTGTGTAA
>JANPDG010000238.1:0-4991 GCA_031431335.1 Polaromonas sp.
CTGCGCCGCATTGACCTGGCTATTCCACACCATTACAGGTGTTAAGCCTTGCAGGCTTTGGTGTGGCCTGTTTGCGTTGTAGCTCAATTGGACGGCTTCTAGCAATGTCTGCATCGCATCAACACTTGCAAACTTCATGCGGGTTTGGATGGCTTGCCCATTGAACTTTGATCGAACCGCTTTGGTTCGTAACTCTGACTTCAAGGTGCGCCAGAATCTTTCGATGCGCCCGTTTTGCCACGGGCTGCCTAGGTCGGTGAACTGTTGGCGCACGCCGATGAGCTTCAATATGACTTTGAATAATACGGTCTTGAATACGGCATCGTTGTCACTGCGTACGGCTCGTGGCTTGCCATACGTCCCCATGGCAATTAGCAGCTTGCCAAGCAAGATTAAGCTGTTGTAGGTGGCGACAGGCTCTAGGGATAGCACAGCCCGGCTGCCGTGGTCAATCACGCCGAAGACGGGGATGGAGCTGCCGTCGGTTAGCGCCAGCCCAGTTAAGTCCATTCCCCACGTAGTCAACACAGGTTCACGCCTTGCCTGTCTGCGGCTGCGTGCACGATGTCGAGCGTGGGCTAATGCGGCACGTTGGCCGGTGAGTAGTTTGGCGACGAAGGTTTTGGAGACGGTGGCAGACAGCGGTTGTGCCATCTGCTGCAAGTTAAAACAATTGGCAATGGTGCGGTAGCCCGCACCGGGTAAAGCCAACGCCAAATCGAACACTGCCAAACGCACCCAATCTGGTTTGCTGCGCCAGTGCCCTGCGCCAGACGGTGTGGCGCGGCGGCTGACGGGGTTGAGCCAGGGTTTAAAGTGAGTTGGAGGCTTTGTTGAAATATGTGCCGCCCAGATGCGACAAAGGCGCCAGAAAAGGCGCAAGTAGTCCAAGCAGGCTTGCAAGCGCGCAAGCCAGCGTAACAGCCACATGGGCTGCGTTCGCATCGTCATAGAAAGGTTCTGCATGTGGATGGCACCAGCCAGGGCGCTGCGTGCTCAGAAGCCTAGGCGCACAGCGTGCGCTACATTGAATCAATAGTTTACCTAATCGAACATTTCCAGATGTGGCTAAGAACTTATCCGGCTTGAAAGCCAAGCCACATACCGCGCCACGCCCGTTTGCACATCCGCAAACACATGTCCGTAGCCTGCGGCGCGCAGGGCTGTCATGTCGGCTTGGGTGTAGCTTTGGTATTTGCCGCGCAGGGCGTCGGGGAAGGGAATGTATTCAACTGCCGCAGCTGCAACCTCAGCCGCATTAGCGCCCGATACGCCTTTGAGCGATGACACGACAGCGTGGGCTACGTCGTTAAACGGCTGGGCGCGGCCTGTGCCTAGGTTAAAGATACCTGACTTTTCGGGGTGGTCAAAGAACCACAAATTGACTGCCACCACGTCGTCTACCGAGACAAAATCGCGCATCTGCCCGCCGGGGCCGTAGCCGCCATACTCGCCAAACAGATTGACTTTACCGTCTTTGTGGAACTGGTGAAACTGGTGAAACGCCACACTGGCCATGCGGCCTTTGTGCTGTTCGCGGGGGCCGTAGACGTTGAAGTAGCGAAAGCCTACGACTTGGGTGGCGGTGTTTTCAAACTGTGCGCCCAGTGCGCGGCGGGCGTATTGGTCGAACAATAGCTTGCTGTAGCCGTAGACGTTGAGCGGTTTTTCAAACTCCGGCGATTCTTTGAACGTGTCGCTGCCTCCATACGTTGCCGCCGATGAGGCGTACAGCAGGCGCGTGCCTTGCGATTGGCAGGCGGCAAACAACTGCTTGGTGACTTCGTAGTTATTGTCCATCATGTATTTGCCGTCGTGCTCCATGGTGTCGGAGCAGGCACCCTCGTGAAACACGGCGTCGATCTTGCCGTACACGCCTTCGGCAAAGTGCAGATAAAAGTCGTCAGCGTCTACATAGTCTGCAATCTGCAGGTCGGCTAAGTTGACAAACTTGTTACCCTCAGTCAGGTCGTCCACCGCAATGATGTTGGTGATGCCGCGTGCGTTAAGGCCTGCAATGATGTTGCTGCCAATAAAACCTGCAGCGCCGGTTACTACTATTTTCATAGCGAACTTTCTAATATCCACGTCGGAAAAGTGCTTAAAAAACTACCTAAATGTCAATTCATCAGATGACTGATGACTGGAATAGCTCAGCATACGACACAGTGGCCGTGCCAAACTTGCCCACCACGATACCGCCTGCGCGGTTGGCGTGGGGCATGGCTTCGCGCAATGTGAGGCCCGCAGCGACCAGCGAGGCCAGTGTAGCGATGACCGTGTCGCCCGCGCCCGTGACGTCAAACACTTCGCGTGCCAAGGCTTTAACGTGCAATTCTCCATCTTGGTCATACAGGCTCATGCCTTCTTCGCTGCGCGTAAACAGCAGGGCGTCTAGGTGAAGCGAGGTGCGCAGGTTGTGGGCTTTGGTGCGCAGCTCTTCTTCGCTGCTCCAGCTGCCAATGACTTGTTGCAGCTCGGCGCGGTTGGGGGTGATGACGGTGGCGTTCTTATAGCGCGCGTAGTCAGAGCCTTTGGGGTCGATCAGTACGGGCTTGCCTGCTTGGCGCGCCAGATCGATCATGGCGCTCACATGGGCCAAGCCTCCCTTGGCGTAGTCTGAAAACAGCACCGCGCTGTGGGTGGGTAGCAGGTCTTTGAAGGTGTGGGTTTGCGCGGCCAGCACATCGTGGTCAGGCGTGTTTTCAAAGTCGATGCGAATCAGCTGCTGGGCACGGCCAATCACCCGCAGCTTGACGGTGGTTTGCAGTCCGCTGTCGCGTGACAGGTGGGTGGCAATTTTGCTCGATTGCATCAACGCCTCGAGCTTGCGGCCCGGCTCGTCGTCGCCCACCACGCCCACAAAGCTGGCTTGCGCGCCCAGGCTCACGGCGTTGTAGGCTACGTTGGCGGCTGCGCCAATGCGCTCTTCTTCGCGGGTCACGCGCACCACAGGCACGGGTGCCTCGGGGCTGATGCGCTCCACCGCGCCGTACCAATAGCGGTCCAGCATGGCGTCGCCTACGATCAGCACTTTGGCTTGGGCTATTTGGTCTAATGAGGGTGTAGTCATGTGGACAGAGAGTTGCTTAAAGTTCTTCAATACGCCGCGCAGAATAGCTGTCCCAGGCTTGGCAGCCGGGGCATTGCCAAAAATGTCGCTGTGCCTCAAAACCGCAGGCGGCGCAGCGGTAGCGCAGCAAAGGCTTGACGGCTTTGTCCAGGGCGCGCTGCACAGGCGCAGGAAACTGCGTGTTGCCCAGCTTCACGCCCGCTAGCCAGCGGGTGGCCACCGACAGTGAGGCTTCTTTTTCTAAGTGCTGTGCGTACAGGGCCTGCGCGCTGTGCAGCGCATCGTTGCCAACTACACTGCCTTCGGGCTGGCGCAGCGCGATGATGGCGTCTAGCGCGTCTACTGATTGCGACTGCGCGTAATATGCCGTGAGCAGCTCTAGGGCCTGCGCTTCTTGGCCGCACGCTTTGGCAAGCAATTGCAAAGGGTGCGCAATCAAAGGGGTAGCGGATGGCGTAAGGCGCACGGCTTGTGCCAAGGTGGCGTAGGCTTGGCTGTGCTCGCCAGCTTGTGTTTGCAGCTCAGACAGTGCAATGCGGGCGCGGCTGGCCTCGGGGGCGATGGCGATGGCTTGTAGTAGCAGGGCGGTAGCGGCGGCGTTGCTGTGTGCGCCTGCTGCGCTGGCAGACAGAGGGGCAGCCTGCTCGCACAGGTAATGCGCTCTGCGTGCGCTGAAGTCACCTTGGCCAGCCGCTTGGAGTTGCTCGGCAATGTGTGCGGCCTGCGGCCAGTCGCGTGTGCGCTCGTGAATGGGCAGGCGGGCCAGGCGCGCTTGCGATTCAAATCGGGTGCCTTCTAACTTGGTGAGCGCGTCTTCAGCGCGGTCGAGCAAGCCTGCTTGAATGAAGTCAAGCGACAGCGCGTGCTGGGCGCGGTCGCGTTCGTCTTTTTTTAAATCGCCGCGTGAGAGCAGGTGCTCGTGCACCCGCACAGCGCGGTCGTATTCGCCACGGCGGCGAAACAGATTGCCTAATGCAAAGTGCAGCTCTGAGGCGTCGGGGTCGTTTTGCACGGCCTCTATGAAGGCGTCAATCGCCAAATCTTGCTGCTCATTGAGCAGGTAGTTCAGGCCTTTAAAGTAGGCTTTAGGGGAGCGTTTGTTTTCAATACGCAATTGGCGCAGATCGACTCGTGAGGCTGCCCAGCCCAGGACAAAAGCAAAAGGCAGACCCAAAAGGAGCCAAGTGACGTCAATATCCATAATTTGTGTGTGATTGGCGAGTGGGCAGGCTACATTTGCGTGCTGTCCAGGCCCATATGGGCGCTGCTAGCGGGCTCGCCGTGCTTGATCTTGAGCTTGTGCACCTTATTGCGCTGACGCCACCAGCGTGGCACCATCCCCAGTACACCGATAACCAAGCCGCCCGTAAAAGCGATCAACACGACCACAATCAGCGGCGTACGCCACACATTGCCAAAAAAGAAATGCGCAACCACTTCGTGCTGGTTGTTCAGCGCGAAAGCAAAAAGGGTAAAAAAAATGGCTGCCTTCAGTATCCACCGAAGCAGCCATAGTATCTTGGTCATGGTTCTTAAATTGAGGTGTAGCCTTGATTCTATCTACACTCTACCAGTCCTAGCTTGTGGGCACAATCTCCAGCGCTGATTAGAGCTGGTTCCTGGCACGGAGCTCTTCAGTTTTGGCGTCCACTGCTTCGCGCAGGGCTTTGCCCGGCTTAAAGTGGGGCACACGCTTCTCGGGGATGGTGACCGACTCGCCTGTGCGGGGGTTGCGCCCTACACGGGGTGGCCGGCGGTTCACCGAAAAGCTGCCAAAACCACGAATTTCTATTCTGTGGCCTCGCACCAATGCATCGCCCATCGCGTCCAAAATCGTCTTTACGGCGAATTCGGCATCACGCTGGGTGAGCTGATGGAATTGCGAAGCCAAGGCTTCTACGAGATCACTTCGGGTCAT
>JANPDG010000239.1:0-3297 GCA_031431335.1 Polaromonas sp.
TGCCAATGTGGACTTTTCATTGCTGGCTACGGGCGACGAGGTGCTGCTGCCGGATAACGCCTATGGCCCCGGCAAGGTGCTGGCTGCGGGCGAGCTGGCGCAGTTTGGCATCACGCACCGCTACTACGACAGCATGGACGCTGCCGACTTGGCGGCCAAGATCAACCACAAAACCAAGCTCGTGTGGTTGGAAGCGCCGGGCTCGGTGACGATGGAGTTTCCCGATGTGATTGCTCTGGTCAAGGTGTGCAAAGCGCGCGGCGTGCTGTGTGCGATTGATAACACTTGGGGCGCGGGACTGGCGTTTAATGCGTTTGACTTAGACGGGCAGGGCACATCTGTGGATGTGAGCATTCAAGCGCTGACCAAATACCCCAGCGGCGGTGGCGATGTGCTGATGGGCAGTGTGGTGACGCGAGACGAGGCGCTGGGCCTCAAAATCAAGCTCACCCACATGCGCATAGGCACTGGCGTGGCGGCCAATGATGTAGAGCTGGTACTGCGCAACCTGCCCAGCATCGCGCTGCGCTACCGCGCGCATGATGCGGCTGCGCGCCAGCTGGCTGCATGGCTACAGACCCGAGCCGAGGTAGATGTGGTGCTACACCCCGCGCTGCCCGGAGCACCGGGGCATGCGCACTGGAAACAGCTGTGCGGCGGCAGTGAAAAAGCTGTTTCTGCACCAGGTCGTGCCGCAGGACTGTTCAGCATCGTATTTAAAGAGCAATTTACGCCAGCGCAGGTCGATGCATTTTGCGATGCGCTCACTTTGTTCAAATTGGGCTACTCGTGGGGCGGGCACTTAAGCTTAGTTGTGCCATATAACATCCCCAGTATGCGCGATGCCTCTGTAGCCCACTGGCCCTACCGGGGCACCCTAGTGCGTTTTAGCATTGGCCTAGAAGACGTGCGTGACTTGCAAAACGATATGCAGCAGGCGATGGCTCACATGGCAAAATATGCGCTTGGGGCGCGGTAGATAGATCAAATTGTGGAAAAATTGTAATTACTGGCTGTGGGGCCATACAATGAACAAAGATTAGTAAAGCAATCAGAATTTAAATAATCTGCAAGCGATTCAATAATGCCTTATTTACAAGCACTCGCCCGGGCATGCCTTGGCACATTCACCAGCTTGATTGTGGCAATCACGCTGCTCAGCGGCATGTCTACGGCTTGGGCGCAAGTGGCGGGCTCGCCGTTTACATGCGATGTCGTGTTTTACCAAGTGCGCAATCCCGGCACTGCGCATCAAATTTTTGGTTATTCTGCAATCAACTCTAGCGTGGCTCCTGTTGCCATTTATTCCGCAGACAAACCCGCCTTAAACCTCAATGCATTAGCCTACAACCCCGTAGACAACTACATGTATGGCTTGCAGACTGGCGCAACCCCCAATTTGTACCGAATTGGGCAAACTGGCGCCGTGCTGGTGGGTACTATCTTAGACACCACGGGCAACCCTATTGCAGGCTACGGCCAGGCTACTGCAGGTGCGTTTGATGCAGGCGGGCGCTACTATTTTGCAGGTCAAGGTACCACCAACGGCCTCGCCAACTCGATTGCCCCTAACGCTATTTTTCGCGTTGACTCCATTCCTGCTACCGGCAACATCACCTCAGCGCACCAGTACAACCTCAATGTACCTTCCGTAATGAATTTTGGGGATTTTGATTTTAACGGTGCGGGTGGCCCTGCAGGATTATTACTGGGAGCTAGCAAACAAGCTGAATACGGCAATATCCCTACCATGCACCGCATTACATTGCAGCCATCAACTAGCAGCTTGATTGGTACTGCTATTGTTAACACCGCAACACTCGCTGGTCCGCCGACAGGTGCGGGCGGTTTCAGTGTGGGTTCAGCGTTTTGGGATGCTGCGGCAAATGGTGGCGTAGGTCGTTTCTATGTGTTTGACAACAGCAGCTCCACTTTCTGGCAAATAACTAACCCAGAAACTGGTGCCCCGAGCGCTGTTGCTCTCGCAGTGCCAGCGCCTACCGGACCCACTACTACAGCGAATTTTTACACCACCGGTACCAGCGATGGCACTTCTTGCCCCATTTCTGGCACGCGCAGGGCAGACTTACAAATAGTCAAATCTGACAACCTGGTCACCGCCACGCTAGGCCAAGTCACCAATTACCAAATCACGGTGACCAATGCGGGGCCTTATCCTGCCAATTACAGCATTGTGCGCGACCCACCTACCGCTGGACTGCAAAAGCTCAGCGTGACCTGCACCGCCCCTGGCGGCCCCCCGAGTGCAGTATGCCCCGCAGTGCTCACAGTCAGTGCGTTAGAGACTACCGGTGTTCAAATCATCACTTTTCCCCCGGGGACGCAGCTTGTCTTTAGTTTGAACACGTTGATTACTGCGCCGCTCAGTCAGGGGGTGGTGACCAATACGGCCAACGTCACTCCCGCCATAGATACGATTGACGGCACCTTGACCAACAATATATCAACAGATTCCACTACGTTAGCTAACAGTACGACCAGCGTGATCTCGGCGGCATCCGTGTGTCCGGCCAACACCGTTGAGACGCTGACCAATTTGGTATTAAACGGTGATTTATCCGCCGCGACACCATTAGGTACCAGTGCCACGCTGGCCGCATTCAATTCAGCGCCTACCAACGTGGGGCCAGGCGCAAATACCCTGAGCCGACAACAAGGCACGCAGGTTTACAACCCCATCGCGGGCCGCGCCTTCACCGTATCGCAAAACCCCTTCCCAGGCGATCCAGCCAGGTCGGTGGGTGGTTCTAATTTCTGGATGCTGAGCAATGGAAAAGTAAACCCGGACTACAACATCTGGTCGCAAACGCTTACCGGGCTAACGGTCGGCAAAACTTACGAGTTTATGTACTACGCATCGAACGCAAGCTTGCCGATTGCTGCCAACCCAGCGAATAGAGCGCCTATTTTGCAGCCGCTGCTGAGCGGTGCCAACCTAGGTGCACCCATATCGCTGACACCAGAGACAGCACTTGACCAATGGACTTTAGTTCAGCGCACCTTCACCGCCACTGCAGCCACGGCGCAACTGGCAATCCAAAATACTACTCCCCCTACACCCAACGAAAACGGCGACATGGCCGCCATCACGCAAGTCACCGTGCGTGCCTGCGAGCCCGCTGCCAATGTAAAAGTCGCCAAGACCAATGGGGTTAACTTTTTAAACAGTGGCGCAACGGCCAACTACACCATCACTGTCAGTAATGCATCGTCTATCACAGCGACTACCGTACTGTTTGCCGACCCTGCTGTGCCCAACTTTATTAAAAACACAGT
>JANPDG010000240.1:0-5903 GCA_031431335.1 Polaromonas sp.
CGCCGCGCTTGCAGGCGCATCAACGCTTCGTACAGCTCTACGTGGGCGCTCAAAATCTTGCGAAAGTCGGCCCGCGCTACGCACACAATCGACGTGTCGCCGTGGGCATACACATCGTGGGTGCGCCGGTCGCCGTCAAACATGCTCACATCACCCATCCAGATGCCCGGCTCGACATAGGTGAGCGTGACCAGCTTGCCTGATACCGACGTGCTGGACACCCGCAGCGCACCGCGTGCGCAGGCTATCCACTCGTCGGCCGTGTCGCCGCGCGCGCAGATCAGCTCGCCGTCTTTGTAGCGTTTGACGTAGGTACATCGCAGAATGTCGTGCCGAAGGCTGGGGGTGAGGGTTGAAAACCAGCGACCTGAGTTGATCGCCTCGCGTTCATCAATGGTAAGAATAGGTTCGTCCATGGGGAGTCTTGTGGGTGACTGAAAATTGGGTGGCTATGGCAGCATTGTCGTGTGTGAGACTACTCTTGCGGCTTAGGGTTGTCACTTGCGTGTCTTTTTTTGCAGCGCGTTCAGGTGCAACCATGCAAGTAAGCAAGCGATAAGTCTGCTCATCTCACAAAACCCATTATTGTAAGAAAAAAGAACGTTTTTCCGACGTGGATATTCAATAGTTAGCTATTAAAATAATAGTGACTACGTCATCGTGACGGTTCACAAAATGCGCAAAATCATGTATCTTGCGGTAAATTCAAAGGCAAAAGCCAAAGGGAGTAACACGCATGATGCATCACACAGATGGCCCCGCAACACCCCGGCCCAGCGCAGCGCGCCAACTGGTGCTGCTGTGCGACGGCACCAATAACTCGGTGGACATGGACGGCGAGGGCACCAATGTGCTGCAGCTCGACCGTTGCCTAAGTCGTGCTGACGCACTGCAAAAAGTGTTTTACGACCCCGGCGTAGGCACTGCAGCCAACGCGCCGGGAGCTACCTGGGTCGACAAATTAGGCCAAATGCGCGAGCGCCTGTGGGGCTTGGCCTTTGGTAAAGGCGTGTTTGAAAACATTGGTGAAGCGTATGCATTTTTAATGCGCGAATACCAAGCCGGTGACGAGATTTATGTGTTCGGCTTCTCGCGGGGTGCATTTACGGCGCGCGGCGTGGTCGGCATGGTCAACCAGTTTGGCATTTTGGCACCGCACTGCGAGCATTTGCTGCCGCTGATGCTGAACATTTACTTTGCCAAAGAAGGTCCCCAGCGCAGCCAAGCCGCCGCAGACCTGGCGCGCTCAGGCTACAGCGCAACTGGCAGCCAAGCCAAGGTGCATTTTGTGGGCGTGTGGGACACCGTGGCCACGGTGGGCGTGCCGCTCTTAGACCGGCAGTTCACAGCCACACCGCAGCTGGTGAGCTACGACAAAGCGGCGCGGCGCTTCAAACCTAAAAAGTTTGACCACGTGCGCCAAGTGCTGGCGCTAGACGAGCACCGTTTTACGTTCAAGCCGCGCTTGTACGACAACCCTAACTGGGACTGCAACGAGTTTGGCCAAAGCCTCAAGCAATACTGGGTGCCTGGCGCACACTGCGACGCAGGCGGCGTATACATGCGCTCGCCAGCGATCAGCCACGCCGCCCTAGAGTGGATGGTGCAAGAAGCGCGCGGCAAAGGCCTGCGCGCCAGCGCCCCGCGCGCGCCAGCCACACTTAACACACTGCCCACCGTAGTGCACAGCGCCGTCTACGACAACGCCCTGTGGGCAGCAGCCGGGCTGCAGGTGCGCAGCACTGGCAACGACACGATTCGCGCCTGGCCACTGCCCGCGCTGGCCCCCGGCGCGCTCAGCTACCCGCGCAGCACCGTGTGGAGCCAGAGCGCCGACATGGACGCACACCGCGCACCGCGCCGCTGGTGGACACTGCTGCTGGGCGCGGTCGCCATAGCGCTGCTGTATGTCGCCATGGCATGGGCGCTGTCAGGCATGCCGCCAGGCCACATGGGCCACGCAGCCGCTTGGGCCAGTGTGCTGAGCGGCCCTTGGTACAACATCGCACCCGAAGTAGGGCGGTTCGCCCTATGGCAGCTGCGCGCTATTGAAGGCGACTTAAACCCCATAGCGCTCAACCCACATGGCTTGCACAAAACCGCACTGGCTCTGGACTTTGCCTACATCCTCGCCTATGCCTATGTGCTAGGCCGCTTAAGCTCACGCGCCTTTGCCACACTAGCCGGCCTGCGCCAAACAGACGCCCCCGCGCGGCCCGTACTCAACACGCTTGGCATGGCACTGCTGCTCATGGTCGCAGCCGACCTGCTTGAAAACAGCCTGCACCTGACGCTGCTGTGGGCAAGCGGCGCACTGTGGAGCCCCCTAGAAGCCATACTCAACATACTGCTGAGCGCAGCAGCAGCGGCTAAGTTCGCAGGCTTTGCAGGCTGCTTGGCTTTGATAGGCTGGGGTGCTGTGGTGAGGGTAGGAAGATCTGCGTCTTTGGAGGAAAAATAGGTAGTTTTTCGACGTGGATATTGATTCGATGAGGTTGATGGTCGATGGCTTTCGCTCGGCTTGAGCTTTATTTACTACAAAAATAATAGCTAACTATCTAATATTCACGTCGGAAAATGGCCCTAAATTTCTCCAAATTCGATCCAAAAAATGTAACGTCACGTTGTTCAAGGGTGTAACTGTGTCGCATATGTAAACTAAAGTGACGATACGGGGGTGTCAGTGCACTTTGGGTAACGCGCGGCCTCGCATGGGCTCTAGACTTAGCAAATGAATACTACATACCAAAATGATCGTTTGTTAAAGCTGCGCAAGCTGTCGTTGGCTTTGTGCTGCACTGCCGTGCTGGCAGCATGCGGCGGTGGAGGTGGAGGCGCAAGCAGCGAGGCCACCCCTGTGGTCACCGGCAATCCGCCACAAAACACGGATGCTGCCGCGCCGCCCGCAGCTGCGCCAGCGGCCAATGCGCCGCCCGCAGCCACACCTGCCCCAGCCATCACAGATGGCACCCTTAGCGCCGCAAACACCTGCAACATTGCCAACTTTAAAGCCGACATGCTGCGCGCCATCAACGAGGCGCGGTCCACTGCGCGCAGCTGCGGTGCTACGGCCAAGCCTGCGGTGGGCGGCGTGGCATGGAACGACCCACTGTTCACGGCTTCAGCCAGCCACTCTAATGACATGGCCACGCGCAATTATTTTGACCACAACAGCCCTGCGGGTGTCAGCCCTGGTCAGCGCGTCACTGCTGCGGGCTATCAATTTAGCATCACGGGCGAGAACATTGCAGCGGGGCAGGTAGGCATCGCCAGCGCCATGAGCGCCTGGCTGGGCAGCCCGGGCCACTGCAACAGCATCATGAACAGCCGCTTTGTGGATGTGGCTGTAGCCTGCGTGGCCAGCAGCCAAGCCGCCTACCGCACCTATTGGACGATGGAGCTGGCTGCGCCGCAGTAACTGCCAGCTGTAGATTGCTAGCAGCCCGCGCTCAGCGCCTGCAGCGGCTTGCCTGTTTTGGTGTCGGTAATGACCACATTGATGTGGCGTGGATGTTTCTCGTTGCCGGCCAGTGTGGCTAATTTGAGTTTTTGTGTGCCGCTGTAGTTGCCTAGCGGCACATACTGGCGCACCACAAAGTCGTGGGCCAGCGTCTCGCCCTTGTTCTCGCCTGCGGTCACGCGGCTGACATGGCCGTGCTCGGTGACGGTGAAATA
The DNA here is from genome assembly GCA_031431335.1 of Polaromonas sp. GTDB lineage: Bacteria > Pseudomonadota > Gammaproteobacteria > Burkholderiales > Burkholderiaceae_C > JAAFIP01. The sequence continues at coordinate 3,676 of JANPDG010000240.1, forward strand.
TGCGCTCCAGCTTACTTTGTCGTCTTTGGGCGTGATGACCGCTTCAAAGCTGTCTTTGGCGGTTTGTTGCACGGCGATTTGCGCGAGGGCGGGCAGGGCGCTTGCGCCGGGGCTGGCAAAGTCGCGCACCGTGAGGCCGTTTTTGGCGAATTGTGGGGTGTAAATGCCGTCTAGTTTGCTGGCGGCTGAGATTTGGCGCTGGCGGTTGGTGTGCTGCGGGGCGGCGTAGGGGTCTTTCCAGCCGATGTAGTCCCAGTAGTTAACATGAAACGCCTGTGCCACCACCTGGCCCTTGGCGTGCGCGCCTTTGAGTGTGCTTAGCTGCACGTCGGCCGGTGGGCAAGAGCTGCAGCCCTCAGACGTGTAGAGCTCAACCACGGGGGTCAGAGTGGCAGCCGACTGGGCGCTGCAGGTTTGGGCGAGTGCGCTGCCTGCAGTTAGCAGCAGGGCCACGGCCAGTGCGGCCTGGGGAGCGTTTGTGAGTGGGGATGGTTGAGAGGCCATGGCAGCGTTCCTTAATCTGTTCGTGGCTGTTGGTCAGATCAGCGGTTCTTTTATTACGCATTTGCCTAGCATATTTGCCAAGCGGGCTTCAAAAGTGCCGCTACCGCTTGTGGCACACTCCCGCGCAGGCCTCATTTCTTCAGAATTTTCAGTAGTTTTCAGATGCAAGCAATCATTCGGCAAATCGCCTTCGAGATCAAAGTCAAACCCGAGCAGGTTAAAGCTGCAGTCGACCTGCTGGACGGCGGCGCGACAGTACCGTTTGTAGCCCGCTATCGCAAAGAAGCCACCGGCGGGCTAGACGACATCCAGCTGCGCGAGCTGGACTACCGACTAGGCTACCTGCGTGAACTGTCTGAGCGGCGCAGCGCCGTGTTGGACAGCATCCTGGCGCAAGGCAAGCTCACACCTGAGCTGCGCGCCGCTATTGAAGCCGCGCCTACCAAGCAAGAGCTTGAAGATTTATATTTGCCCTACAAACAAAAGCGCCGTACCAAAGGGCAGATTGCCCGCGAGGCAGGCATCGAGCCGCTGGCAGACAAACTGTTTGCCGACCCATCGCTGGTGCCTGCAGACGAAGCGGCGGCTTTTGTCAAACCTGAGAAACACGAAGACGGCACCGATTTCACCACCGTGCCCGCCGTGCTGGACGGCGTGCGTGACATTTTGAGTGAACGCTGGGCCGAAGATGCACCGCTGGTGCAAACGCTGCGCGAATGGCTGTGGGCCGAAGGGCTGCTGTCAAGCAAGCGCATCGAAGGCAAAGACGAAAACAATGCGGATGTGGCCAAATTTAGAGACTACTTTGACTACGACGAGCCGATCAGCCACGTGCCATCGCACCGCGCGCTGGCGGTGTTTCGCGGTCGTGCGCTGGAGTTTTTAGAGGCAAAACTCATCTTTTCCAACGTGGATATTGAAAAGTCTGCTATTAATAGTGAAGCAAGCGCAGCATTGCCAGTCGCTAAGCCCAGCGCTGCTGCGCGCGGCGCAACCGTGTCGCTGGCCGAAGCGCGCATCGCCCTGTACCTCGGCTGGAGCCACGCCGCCCGGCCTGCGGATGACCTGATTCGCAAATGCGTGGCCTGGGCTTGGAAAGTTAAATTGAGTTTGAGCTTAGAGCGCGACCTGTTTGCCCGTCTGCGTGAGACGGCAGAAAAAGTCGCCATCAAAGTGTTTGCCGACAACCTGCGCGACCTGCTGCTGGCAGCGCCCGCAGGCCCCAAGGTAGTGATGGGCCTAGACCCCGGCATTCGCACCGGCGTGAAAGTGGCCGTGGTTGACGCTACCGGCAAGCTGCTCGAGGTGGCCACTGTGTACCCGCACGAGCCGCGCAAAGACTGGGACGGCTCGCTGCACACGCTGGGCTTATTGGCCGAGAAACACGGCGTGCAGCTCATTGCCATTGGCAACGGCACCGCCAGCCGCGAGACCGACAAGCTTGCAGCAGACCTGATGAAAAGACGCGAAGGCATGCTCAAGGTGGTGGTCAGCGAAGCCGGTGCGTCGGTGTACAGCGCCAGCGAATATGCCAGTAACGAGATGCCCGATGTCGACGTGAGCCTGCGCGGCGCGGCCAGCATCGCCCGCCGCCTGCAAGACCCGCTGGCTGAGCTGGTCAAGATCGACCCCAAATCCATCGGCGTAGGCCAGTACCAACACGATGTATCGCAGAGCGACCTGGCCCGCAGCCTGGACGCCGTGGTGGAAGACTGCGTGAACGC
>JANPDG010000241.1:0-6778 GCA_031431335.1 Polaromonas sp.
AGTAGGCGGCCCCAAGCCGCCACGGGGGACAGCCGCGCAGCCGACCACGCCCAACGCCAAAGCGTACACAACCCCACAACGTACGCAACACCAACGCGAACCAACCTCCACACGGCCAGCACATGAAAAATACGGGAAAGCCCTAACGAAAATACTATGCACAAATTTCATTAAGCACAGATCATAAATTTTTTGCATAACCCAGCGCGCAAACAGCATTGGATTATTCAGCCCGCTAAATCTACAGTTCAACCATTCCAGTAACAAGGCAAAACTTCACATGACCACTCCAACAGCCACGCACCGCACCGAACACGACTTTTTGGGTGAAATGCAAATCCCGTTTGACGCCTACTGGGGCGTGCACACTGCCCGTGCGGTCGACAACTTTCCCATCTCAGGCACGGCCATATCAGCCATGCCCGACTTGATTCGCGCCTTCGGCTTTGTCAAAAAAGCCGCTGCCCGCGCCAATGCTGACCTAGGCGCACTCGACCGCAAGCGCGCTGGCGCCATTATTTTGGCCTGCAACGAACTGATTGAAGGCCGCCACCACAGCGAGTTTATAGTCGACGTGATCCAAGGCGGCGCGGGCACGTCAACCAATATGAACGCCAACGAAGTGCTGGCCAATATTGCGCTGGAAAAGCTGGGCTTTGAGAAAGGCCGCTACGACGTGTTGCACCCTAACGACCACGTTAATGCCTCGCAAAGCACCAACGACGTGTACCCCACCGCCGTGCGCATTGCGCTGTGGACAGGTATTGACCGCCTGCTCGGCTCCATGGCCACGCTGCGCCGCGGCTTTGAAGCCAAAGCCGATGAGTTTAAAAGCATCCTCAAAATCGGCCGCACCCAACTGCAAGACGCCGTGCCCATGACACTGGGCCAAGAGTTTTTGACCTACGCCATCATGATTGGCGAAGACGAAGCGCGGCTGCGTGAAGCCCGCGCACTGATTGAAGAAATCAACCTGGGTGCCACCGCCATTGGCACGGGCATCAACTCCCCAGCGGGCTACGCCGACTTGGCGTGCCAATTTTTAGCCGAAGAATGCAAGATTCCGGTGGTCAAAGCGCACAACCTGATCGAAGCCACGCAAGACACCGGCGCGTTTGTGCAGCTCTCGGGCGTGCTCAAGCGCATTGCCTGCAAGCTGAGCAAAATCTGCAACGACCTGCGCCTGCTGTCCAGCGGCCCGCAGGCGGGGTTTGGCGACATTCGCCTGCCTGCGCGCCAAGCCGGCTCGTCCATCATGCCCGGCAAGGTCAACCCAGTAATTCCTGAAGTGATGAACCAAGTGGCGTTTGAAGTGATTGGCAACGACATTACCGTGACAATGGCCTCTGAGGCGGGGCAATTGCAGCTCAATGCCTTTGAGCCCATCATGGGCTGGAGCCTGTTTAAAAGCATCAGCCACTTAAGCCAAGCCTGCCTGACCCTGCAGGCCAACTGCGTGGCCGGGATTGAGCCTAATTTAGAGCTGCTGGCCAAGCGTGTGCGCGAGTCGGTCACGCTGGTTACGGCGCTTAACCCGATCATTGGCTACGAAAAATCAGCCCTTATAGCGAAAACCGCAATAGCCACGGGCTTGCCCATCGCCGAAACTGCGGAAAGTTTGGGTATCATGACCCGCGCGCAAATGGAGGCGCTCTTGGTACCAGACAAGCTGACGCAGCCGCTGCGCCTAGCGGCATAATCCCAACAGCAGAATGATGCTGCTGGCATGCACAGCGCTAAGTTACTAGCAGGGATAGTGAGTTTTTTGCAAGCGACGGGCACAGATCCTGCTGCATATTATTTTGATAAACGAGACAACACTATGACCGCACTATTTTGGGGAACATCCCGCCCAGCGCTTCGCTATGTGGCCGCAGCCTTGCTGGCAGCGTCGGCCTGCGCGGCGTCGGCGCAGCAAAGCGTGGTGAACCGCGTGAAAAGCGGAGGCGATATCATCATTGCGCACCGCGAGTCGTCGGTGCCGTTTTCTTACCTCGACGCCAACAAAAAGCCCGTGGGTTACGCAGTCGACCTGTGCCTCAAGCTGGCCGAGGCCGTGCGCAGCAAGCTGGGCGTTAAACCTGGCGGCGTGACCTACTTGATGGTCACCCCGGCTAACCGTATCCCCACCATCGAGTCTGGCAAGGCCGATATGGAATGCGGCTCGACCACCAACAATGCAGAGCGCCGCCTGAAGGTCGCTTTCACTGTGCCCCACTTCATCACGGGCGCCCGCATGCTGGTGCGCGCCAACAGCACCGCTGAACGCATTGAAGACTTTACCGGCAAAAAAATCGTCTCGACCAAAGGCACCACACCGCTCAAAGCCATCGAATCTGCCAATCGCGAGCGCCTGATTGGTTTGCAAATTCTGGAAGCGCCCGACCACGCCAAAGCAGTTGAAATGGTTGAAAAAGGTGAAGCAGAGGGTTTTGTCATGGACGACGTGCTGCTCTACGGCCTCGCTGCAGGCCGGCCCGACCCTAAAGCACTGAAGGTTGTTGGCAAATTCCTGACAACCGAGCCACTGGCCATCATGCTGCCCAAGAACGATCCCGAGTTCAAAAAACTGGTGGATACTGAAATGAAGCGCCTGATTAACAGCCGTGAAATATATGCTATTTACGACAAGTGGTTTAACCAACCCATCCCACCTAAAAACACGTCTTTGGCACTGCCAGTGAGCTACTTGCTGCGCGACTTTTGGAAATACCCCACTGACGTGGTGCCGTTTTAATGGGCCGTAACCAATAACTATTTTATTTATGCGCTAAATGCATAGTTAAACGGTCTTTTCGCGGGTTATCCCTCAAGCCCTAACTTTTAGAATCTCGTTGTTGAAATGTTAGTTAATTAGTTTATTTCGTTGTGCTTTACCTTTTTGGAGAAAATATGAAAAAGCAATTGATCGCTCTGGCCGTTTTGGCCGTTACTAGCGGCGCGTTCGCGCAGACCCCGGCAGCGCCTGCGGCCGCAGCTCCTGCAGCGCCAACAGTGTCAACTTTGGACAAAGTCAAGGCATCGGGCGTGATCAACATGGGCGTGCGTGATTCTTCTGGCGCACTGTCTTTCACTTTGGGTGACGGCAAGTACGCTGGTTTCCACCACGAAGTCTGCCAGCGTATCGTTGCTGATATCGAAAAAGCTGTAGGCAAGAAGCTGGAAGTGAAGTACACCTCCGTAACCTCTGCCAACCGTATTCCTTTGATACAAAACGGCACTGTGGACATCGAGTGCGGCTCCACCACCAACAACGCCACACGCCAAAAAGATGTGTCGTTCTTGGTCACCACCTATGTTGAGGAAGTGCGTATTGCCGTGAAAGCCAACTCTGGTATCACAGGTATTGCCCAGCTCAACGGCAAAAACGTGGCCACCACCACCGGCTCCACTTCTGTGCAATTACTGCGCAAAAACGAGCGTGCTACTGGTATGGACTTTAAAGAGATTTTTGGCAAAGACATGGCTGACAGCTTTTTGCTGCTCGAGTCGGGCCGCGCCGATGCGTTTGTGATGGACGGCCAGATTTTGGCTGGCAACATTGCTACCGCCAAAAACCCAGCTGACTTCAAAATCGTAGGCGAAGTTCTCAGCGTCGAGCCAATTGCCATCATGATCCGCAAAGACGACCCGACCATGAAAAAGCTGGGCGACGACAGCATCAAGGCGATGATCAAGTCTGGTGATATGGCCAAGAGCTATGACAAGTGGTTCATGCAACCCATCCCACCAAAGAACGCTAAAGTAGGCTTAGTAGCCAGCGAAGCCACCAAGGCTGCATGGGCTACCCCTAACGACAAGCCAGTCGAAGACTACATGGCCAAGAAGTAAGCAAACGGTTATGGGCTAGGCCCATAATTTCATAGCTTCTCACAGCCAAAAACCCCGCCTCGCGCTTGCTCTGGCGGGGTTTTTGCTTTAAGGTAAGCGCAGCTTGGTGCACACCGCATCCAAGCGCCAAGACAGACACATAACAAGCGAGGTTGAGACACCCATGGCATTAGAATTTAATTTTTTACTGAGTGACGATGGAGGCGGGCGCACCTACATCCAGTGGCTGTTTGACGCTTGGGGCTGGACGCTCGCCGTTGCGGGCTGCTCGTGGGTCGTATCGATGTTTTTTGGCGCCATTATTGGCACCATGCGCACGCTGCCCGATAACCCTTGGCTTGCGCGATTTGCCAATGCATGGGTTGAGCTGTTTCGTAACATCCCCTTATTGGTGCAAATTTTCTTGTGGTACTTTGTGGTGCCCAAAATGTTCCCGGTGATGCAATCGCTGCCCAGTTTTATCTTGGTAGTGTTTGCTTTGGGCTTTTTTACCTCGGCGCGTATTGCAGAGCAGGTGCGCGCTGGCATACAAGCGCTGCCGCGTGGCCAGCGCTATGCAGCAATGGCTGTGGGCTTCACCACATTTCAAACCTACCGCTACGTGCTGCTGCCCATGGCGTTTCGCATCGTGCTACCGCCGCTGACCAGCGAGTCGATGAACCTGCTTAAAAATTCCTCTGTGGCGTTTGCCGTATCGATTGCCGAGCTGACTATGTACGCACTGCAAGTAGGCGAAGAAACTTCCAAACCCACTGAAACCTACATGGTAGTGACAGTTCTGTACGCCGCGTCGGCTTTTGCAGTTAACCGCGTGATGGCTTATATCGAAAAGCGCACCCAGGTGCCTGGCTTCATTGTGGCCGGTGGCACAGGCGGGGGGCACTAAGATGTTTAACTTAGACTTTTCCTTCCTTACTTGGGACATCTTTAGCAAGTTTATTGCCAAAGGTTTTATCTTCAGCTTAGAGCTGACCGCTATCGCCACTGTGGGCGGTATCGCGCTGGGCACCGTGCTGGCGCTGATGCGTTTGTCGGGCAAAAAATGGCTCGAAGTGCCCGCTGTGATCTACGTCAACGGGCTGCGCAGCATTCCGCTGCTCATGGTGATTTTGTGGTTCTTCTTGCTCGTACCACTCATGATTGGCCGCCCGATTGGCGCTGAGCTGTCGGCTGTCATCACGTTCATCGCATTTGAAGCAGCCTACTTTAGCGAGATCATGCGGGCGGGCATTCAGTCCATACCGCGCGGTCAGGTGCATGCAGGCCAAGCTCTGGGCATGACCTATGGGCAAAACATGAAGCTGGTGGTGTTGCCCCAAGCCTTTCGCAACATGCTGCCGGTGCTGCTGACGCAAACCATCATCTTGTTCCAAGACACGTCCTTGGTGTATGCCATTGGCGCCTATGACTTGCTCAAGGGCTTTACCACCGCTGGCGCTATTTATGGCCGCAAAGAAGAGATGTACATCATTGCGGCAGTCATGTATTTCGTCTTGTGTATTGCGCTGTCGTTTGCGGTGAAAAAACTGCAAGCCAAGATTGCCATCATCCGTTAAAAACAGTTTAGATTTGGAGAATAAAAATGATTGAAATGAAAAACGTATCTAAGTGGTACGGTAAAGTCCAAGTGCTCAACAACTGCAGCACCAACATTACCAAAGGCGAAGTGGTCGTCGTATGTGGCCCGTCTGGCTCAGGCAAATCGACACTGATTAAAACCATCAATGCGCTGGAGCCCGTGCAAAAAGGCGAGATTTGGGTGGACGGCGTTGGCATACACGACCCCAATACCGACCTGCCCAAGCTGCGCTCTAAAGTCGGCATGGTGTTTCAGCACTTTGAGCTGTTCCCACACCTGTCGGTGACCGAGAACCTGACGATTGCGCAAATGAAGGTGCTAGGCCGCACTCCCGACGAAGCCAATGTGCGCGGCCTGAAAATGCTAGACCGCGTGGGCCTGATGGCACACAAAGACAAGTTTCCTGGTCAGCTATCAGGCGGCCAGCAGCAGCGCGTGGCCATTGCCCGCGCCCTGAGCATGGACCCGATAGTCATGTTGTTTGACGAGCCCACCTCTGCGCTCGACCCAGAGATGGTGGGCGAGGTGTTGGACGTCATGGTGAAACTGGCCAACGAAGGCATGACCATGATGGTAGTGACCCACGAAATGGCCTTTGCCCGCAAAGTCGCCAGCCGCGTGATATTTATCGACGTGGGCGGCAACATTTTGGAAGACTGCAATAAGGATGAGTTCTTTAACCACCCAGAGAATCGCCAGCCGCGTACCAAAGACTTTTTGTCGAAGATTTTGGCACATTGAAGGTTTCTCTTGCATTGCGAAAAGGCGGCTTCGGTCGCCTTTTTTACGTCTGCTTTGCCTGATCGAGCGAGTTGGTTGGTATTGAATGGTCGCGTACCCACCATGGAGGCGGGCATGGCGCTTGGGTATTGAATAGCGCAGCGACGTCAAGGAGGAGGCAGCGGCCACAAGCCGCAACGGGGGACAGTCGCGGAGCTATTCAATACCCGAGCGCCGTGCCCTACACAAACCAAAGTCGCGCTTACATGAACATGTGCCCACTTTAAAAGCAACAAGATCAAAATTGAGGCTTAAGTTTGGGACAATACGCCCTATGACTCAGCAAACGACCATAACCCCAAAAGAACTCACCATCACCCGCCCAGACGACTGGCACCTGCATGTGCGCGATGGCGCGGCACTACAGGCGGTGGTGCCGCACACAGCCGCGCAGTTTGGCCGAGCCATCATCATGCCCAACCTACGGCCACCTTGCAGCACTGCGGCGCAGGCGCTGGCGTACAAGGCGCGCATTCAGGCTGCTGTGCCAGCAGGCGTGCAGTTTGAGCCATTGATGACGCTGTATTTGACCGACAACCTCGCACCTGACGAAATCAAACGCGCCAAAGACGCTGGCGTGGTAGCTGC
>JANPDG010000242.1:0-4785 GCA_031431335.1 Polaromonas sp.
TCCCCTCTCCGCTCTGATCGCAGCCGCACTACTGTCGGGCCAGGCCTTTGCCGCCAGCCAAAACAGCGAGCCATCACTGGACAAAATGGCCTTTAAAAGCAGCCTCAGCCGCGATGCGGTGCGCGCTGATATTGCCGCAGCGCGCAAAGCCGGCACGCTACAAAGCGATATGAATGCGAAAGGCAGCAACTTCTTTGATACGAGCATGTCAACCCTTGCCCGCGATGCCGTACGCGCTGAAGCCGTTGTAGCCTCACGCAAGCGCTCGATGGCGCACGAAGGCGGCGTACAATAAGCCCAAAGGCTTCAAGCCTCTAGGTTATCTATCAATCGCGTCGTGCCTAGCTTGGCGGCCCCCAGGGCTACCAAGCTGGCTGGCGCGTTTTGGCGCGCTTGGTCACCGGCGTCTTGGCTTTGGGGTGGCTGCAAATCCGCTTGGCGGCGGATGGTGAGGTAGTCGGGAGCCCAGCCTCTGGCCGTCAAGGCTTGCATGGCCTGGGCCTCGAGCGCGGCGTAATCGGTGCGGCCCGCTTTCACCTGCGCAATCAGCGCTTTAAGCGCCAAGGACAGTTGCACCGCCTCGGCCCGCTCGGCGGGGCTTAAAAAACCGTTGCGCGAGCTCAGCGCCAGGCCATCGTCTGCGCGGTGGGTAACGCCTGCGATCATCTCAATGGGCATGGCAAACTGGCGCACCATATGGCGCAGCACCATGTTTTGTTGGTAGTCTTTGCGGCCAAACACGGCCACGCTGGGTTGCACGCACTGAAACAGCTTCATCACCACGGTGCTCACGCCCACAAAAAATCCGGGGCGAAAGTGGCCTTCCAGTATGTCGGCCAGCGCGGCGGGTGGGTGCACCTTGTAGGTTTGCGGCTCGGGGTAGAGCACCTGCTCGTCGGGTGCAAACAATACGTCGCAGCCTGCGGCTGTGAGCTGCGCGCAGTCGCTGTCCCAAGTGCGCGGGTATTTGTCAAAGTCTTCGTGCGGCAAAAACTGCAGACGGTTGACGAAGATGCTGGCGACGGTGGTGTCCGTTTTAGCCTCAGTTTTGCACTGCTGGGCACGCGCCACCAGAGCGATATGGCCTGCGTGCAGGTTGCCCATGGTGGGCACAAATGCGCTGCGCTTGCCAGCGAGGGCGGTGCGCAGGTCTTCTAGGGTGTGACAGATCTTCATGCAGATTTTTTAATACGATTTGAGTTGCGCGGAGTTTACCAAGCGTGCAGCGCGTTGTCGGGAAAGCTGCCCTCTTTCACGGCTTTGACATAGGCTTCAAACGCGCCTTTCACATTGCCCGTGCCGTCCATAAAGTTGTGCACAAACTTGGGGCACTTGCCCAGGTTAATGCCCAGCATGTCGTGCAGCACCAGCACTTGGCCTGCGCAGCCCTTGCCAGCGCCTATGCCAATGGTGTGGCAGCTTTTAAGCTCATCGGTCAGCGCGGTGGCCAGCGTGTGGGGCACCATTTCTAGCACCAGCATGGACGCACCCGCGTCTTGTAGCGCGTGGGCGTGGCGCTTCATGGTGGCTGCAGCCTCATCGGTTTTACCCTGCACGCGGTAGCCGCCCAGCGCGTGCACGGTTTGCGGCGTCAGGCCCAGGTGGGCGCACACGGGTATGCCGCGTTCGACCAAAAATCGCACAGTGTCTGTCGTCCAGCCGCCGCCCTCGAGCTTGACCATATGCGCCCCGGCCTGCATCAGCACCACCGCGCTGCGCAGCGCCTGCTCTTGGCTCTCGTGGTAGCTGCCAAACGGCAGGTCGCCCACCAGCCACGCCGTGCCCTGCCCATTGGCAGACATGCGCTGCAAGCCGCGCGACACGCTCTCTACGTGATAGCGCATGGTCTCCAGGCTCACCCCGATGGTGCTGGACAGCCCTTGGCACACCATGCCCAGCGAGTCGCCCACCAAAATACACTCCACCCCGGCCGCATCAGCCACGCTGGCAAAGGTGGCGTCATAGGCCGTGAGCATGGTGATCTTCTCGCCCCGCTCGCGCATCTCGCGCAGACGCGGCAGGCTCACCGGCTTGCGCGGCGCTTGCGGGGTGAGTTTGCCAGCGCCGTAAACGGCAACTTGGTCTGTGGCTTGTGGTGCAGATGCGGTGGACATAAAGGCTCCCAATGGTTGTTGGGGCGCAGTCTAACAAGAATTTTCACTGCGCAAGTGGTGAGGTGGGTCTAGTGTGCTTTGTTTCAGCTACTTTTTTAGCGGTTTTCCGACGTAGATATTGGATAGTTTGCTATTTTATTTGTAGTACTTTGTTTTACTGTTGCTCGGTTGCTTTGTCCCTTTGTAGTGGCACCGCGCGCTGCTAGAGCGGTGTGGGGTAGCCCAACCGAGCACCGGTCCGCTTCGCGGTGAGCTGTGCGGTGCTCAAAATTCAATGCTGTTGACTTGTAGATCTTTCCTCGTTTGATACGGCACTACTTACCGTAACGCGCTGAGCTTGTCTTGTTTATCTTGTACGGGAGCAGGCCGGCGGTGCCACTTCAGCTACGCGGCTGTCCCCCGTTGCGGCTTATGGCCGCTGCCTCCTCCTTAACGCCGCTACGCTGAAGTAGCACCGCCGGCCTGCTCTGTGACCGTGGTGGACTATGAACGGTTGCAAGTCTGCCCGCTTTACCTGCCTGCTCGACCCACCTAGTCCACGCCCTGGCGCTTGGTGTGTACGGCGTAGCGGCGTTAAGGAGGAGGCAGCGGCCCTAGGCCGCAACGGGGGACAGCCGCGGAGCTGTTCACACCAAGTGCCAGGGCGGCGTACACAAGTCTGCAGCCAGATTGCCTCGCAGCGCGCTATCGTCATTTGGTTAGAGCCAAGAATAGTATTCAATGGTTTTTAATCTTCTATTTGATGCTAATTTACTATTAAAATAATAGCAAACTATTGAATATCCACGTCGGAAAAGTGCTCAATTTTCTTCCAAAATGGCTCTGCACAATATGCAAACTAAACCCATCCAACCAGCCGTATCAAGGCAGCAACGACATCGCGTGCATGTACTGCGGCTGCACCATCAGCGCGTCCCAGTCTGTGGGCGGCGTTTGCGGTAATAGGGCTAGTCGGCGCTGTTCGCTGGCCTCGCGCAGCTTGCACTCTTTCTTGCGCAGCGCCTTGGCCAAGCCGTCAAGTAGCTCGTCCACCGCCCTGCCCTCGTCGCCCACGCTTTGGTTGCACAGCAGCACCATATCGCAGCCAGCGTTCAGTGCAGTCACGGCCGCCTGCGTGTAGGTCACGCGCTGGTTGTCAATCAAGCGCGCACCCTCCATGCTCAGGTCATCGCTAAAAATCGCCCCCGTAAAGCCTTGCTGAGTGCGCAAAATATCGTTCAGCCATTTAGACGAAAAACCCGCCGGACGGCTGTCCACTTTAGGGTAAATCACATGCGCTGGCATCACGCTGTCCAGCGCGCTACTGAGCCATTCATACGGCGCTGCGTCGTCGGCAAGAATAGCCTTGAGGCTGCGTTTATCCACCGGAATTTCAGTGTGCGAGTCAGCCCGCACAAAGCCGTGACCGGGGTAATGTTTGCCGCAGTTTTTCATGCCCGCTTGCAGCAGGCCGTGCATCAGCGCCTTGGCCAGCACAGCCGCCACACGCGGGTCGCGCGCAAAGCTGCGGTCGCCAATCACGCTGCTCTCGCCAAAGTCCAAGTCCAGCACCGGTGTAAAGCTCATGTCCACGCCGCAGGCGCGCAGCTCAGCTGCCAGCACATAGCCCACCGCCGTAGCCGCGTTTTGCGCTTTCATAGCGCCGCTACCGTCGCCCTTCTTGTCCTGCATCCACATCTCACCCAGCGCCCGCATCGGCGGCAGGTGCGTAAATCCATCCGTTTTAAACCGCTGCACCCGCCCCCCCTCGTGGTCCACCAAAATCAACAGGTCACTGCGCACCGCTTTGATCTCAGCGCACAGCTGCGTGAGCTGGCTGCGGTCTTGCCAGTTACGCGCAAACAAAATTGCCCCGCCTGTAAGCGGATTGTCCAAGCGCTTTTTATCGATTTTAGTGAGCGTTAAACCGGCGACGTCTAGGATGATGGGGGCGTGGTGTGTCATATTTTGAGAGATTAGGTGCTATTGCTGTGCCTTTGCCAGCAATTTGTGTCTTATTTTAGACCGCAACACGTGAAATTCACCTGCTGACGCGCATAGAAAGTATGCCCTTGACGGAATATTCCATAAAAGGTATATTTAAGCCATGACTTGGGATGTTGAATACACAGATGAATTTGGTGACTGGTGGCACAACCTGACCGAAGCAGAGCAAGAATCATTGGCAGCGTCAGTTCAACTGCTTGAGCAGCGCGGCCCATCGTTAGGGCATCCGCACAGTACGGGTATCAACGGCTCAAAGCACAGTCATTTGCGCGAACTACGCACTCAGCACGCAGGCAGACCGTACCGCACCTTGTACGCATTTGACCCAAGGCGCATGGCGATTTTGTTAATTGGCGGTGATAAAACAGGCGATAACCGTTGGTATGAAGTGCATATACCCATCGCTGAACAGCTGTATACACAGCATTTACAGCAACTGAAAATAGAAGGAGAGCAAGATGGCTAAGAAATTTTCTGAACTACGCGCAGGCATGACCCAAGCCGCTCGCGAACGATCCGATGCCAAGGCCCAAATCATGTTGGCAGAAATGCCGCTGAACGAGCTACGCCAAGCACGAGGCTTGTCACAAAAAATGCTAGCTGATGTACTGCATGTACAACAGCCATCCATCGCCAAAATAGAAAAACGCACCGACATGTATTTGTCCACCCTGCGCAGCCACAT
>JANPDG010000243.1:0-8433 GCA_031431335.1 Polaromonas sp.
GCTTAAATTTAAGGCAGCGTCACGTTAAACGACTGGCTCTTGCCGTCGTCAAACGTCACATTGAGCACCGCGTCGCCTGCAGGCACGGGTTGCTCAGGCTTTAAGGCGATTGGCTTGCGTGCGCCGGGCAATATGTAGACACCGCCTTCAAAGCGGGCTAGCTGCGCCTGGCCTCTGTTGAGTGTGACCTCGCGCACCTGTGCGTAGGCGCTGCCGCTGTTGGCACAAGTCACCGCCAGTGCGGATGCATCGCGCGCAGCTTGGCAAGCGATCTCGCGTTGGGCGATTGGCGGGGTGATAAACACGGGCATCGACAGCGCCAATGCAATCGGCACGGCGATGGTGTTGCTCTTGGGCGCGGTAGCTTCGGGAATCTCGCGCACGATCAATCGGTAGGTGAGCTGGCGGCTGGCGTCCGCCGGTTTGAGCAAAGCCAAGCGCACGACTTGGCGCGCTTTAGGGGCCAGTTTGATGATGGGGGGCGACAAAATCATGTCTTCGGTCAGCACCAGCTCGTCGGTGCCATCGGCCTTTTGGCTCCACACGTTAATGTCGGCCTGCAGCGCTACGGGGCTGTCGCCTTCGTTGGTAATGGTCACTGCCACTGCGCGGTCGCGTGGCGTCATGTAAATGCGCACGGGAGTGACGGAAAAGCTGCCTGCCCACGCTGGCACTACGGCGGCTATAAGCAGCGCGGCCGACGTAATGAATTTAAGGGAACGGATAAAAGAGATAAGCAGATGCATAACTTAAAAGCTTACCAACATTTCAAGCCGGTCTTGGTAAGCATTTAAGTTTAAAACCCGCAATGAGGTGATGGTGCCGGTGCCGATGAAAGGGTTGGATTCCCCCACCCAGACGGATGGCGATACGATGGTTGACGAAAAAACATACCGGTAAGCGCCACCGTGTGTGCCCGCGAATGGCTTGCCCGGGGAGGACTCAATGCTGACAAACTGGCCTGTAGCGCAAACGACAGTGACTGTCGCTTGGGTTTGCTGGCTCAGCGTGGTGCTGGTGCAAGTTTGCCGTGTTAACCCGGTATTTATGGTGACATTAAAGCCCCCGCTGCTCGCGCCAGCGCTGGCTTGTGACAGAGTCAACAGACCGAGCGCAGCAACGCAGAAAGCCAGTGTCTTCAACATACCTAACTTACAGTTTAGTAGGTCAGCGTGATCGTGCGTGCGGTCGTGTTGTTGCAGCCTGCTGCAGCAGCACAGGTGCCCGCTTGGCCAGCAGCCATACTGCCGTTGATAGTGTAAGTTTGGTTGGCACCGGTTCCAGCGCTTGCTGGTGCTGCCAAGGCCAAGGTGTAGGCCAGGCCCAATGCAGTGGTGGAGCCGCCAAAACCTGTGCCGTCTAGCGCCAATGTGTACGCTAAGCCGGTCGTGCATTTCACTAGAAAAGTAGACGATGGGTTTTGAGCTGCACCAAACGAGGTGTAGTTAAAAATCAGGTCGGTGGTTCCAGTGCTAGTGCCGTTGGTGTTGGTGGTAAGTTGGCAAACAGGCGTCAAATTCACGCGCACATTAAAGTTGCCAGTAATCGATGTTTGTGCCTGAACAGACATCGAAGACACCAAAGCAGCTAAGCCCAAAGCCGAAGCCAATACAATCTTTTTCATTACAAACTCCAATAAATCAGTTAAATCAAGAGGTTACACTTTGGTTTAACAGTAAATTCTGCAAACCATAATCAAACTCTAACGCCCTAGCGGGCTCTCGCATAGACCGACCATCATCTATTTGATACCTTTTGGCACAATTAGATTAATACAGTGTTGAAAAAGTCACATTAGAGGCCATATGTATGGCCCGAGTCTCTGATTTCTTATCCCTCAACCCACAGCATCTCGCTAATATTCTCACCATGTCCAAGCAAACCTTAAGTTTTCAAGCCGAAGTCGCCCAGCTACTGCATCTGGTTACCCACTCACTCTACTCGAACAAAGAAATTTTTGTGCGTGAATTGGTATCTAACGCCTCTGACGCTTGCGACAAACTGCGCTTTGAAGCCATCAACACGCCCGCGCTGTACGAAGACGCACCTAACTTAGAGGTGCGCATCAGCTATGACAAAGACGCCAAGACGCTCACCATTGCCGATAACGGCATTGGCATGACCCAAGACGAGGCTATTGAGCACCTAGGCACGATTGCCAAGAGCGGTACCAAAGACTTTGTGGGCAAGCTGGCGGACGCGCAAAAATCCGATGCCAAAGACCAAGGCGCGTTGATTGGCCAGTTTGGCGTAGGCTTTTATTCGGGCTTTATGGTGGCCGACACTATTACTGTAGAGTCGCGCCGCGCAGGCGACGACGCTAAAAACGGCGTGCGCTGGACTAGTGGTGGCACAGGTGAGTTTGAGGTTGAAAAAATCAAACGCAAAGAACGCGGCACCAGCATCACGCTGCACCTGCGCGAGGACGCGCTGGAATACGCCAACACCTACAAGCTCAAGGGCATCATTAGCAAATACTCTGACCACATCAGCCTGCCGATCTTGATGGAAAAAGAAGAGTGGAAAGAAGGTGAAGCGATTGACGCTGCCGACCCAGCCAAAGGCACCAAGGGCGGCGGCATGCACAAGACCGGTGAGTGGGAGCAGGCCAACGCCGCCGCTGCCCTGTGGAGTCGCAACAAAAAAGATGTCACCCAAGACCAGTACAACGATTTTTACAAGCAAATCAGCTACGACCAAGAAGCCCCGCTGGCCTATACGCATAACCGCGTCGAAGGCAGCACAGAATACACGCAGCTCTTGTTCATCCCCGGCAAAGCACCGTTTGATTTGTGGAACCGCGACAAAAAAGCTGGCATCAAGCTGTACGTCAAGCGCGTGTTCATCATGGACGACGCCGAGGCGCTCATGCCAACGTATTTGCGCTTTGTCAAAGGCGTGGTCGACAGCGCCGACCTGCCGCTCAACGTGAGCCGTGAGCTGCTGCAAGAAAGCCGCGACGTCAAAGCCATCCGCGAAGGCTGCACCAAGCGCGTACTGGGTATGCTGGAAGACTTGGCCAAATACGATGCAACGCCTGCTGCCGCTACCGAAGGGGCTGATCAAAGTTTGGATGGCGTCACTGACGTTCTCTCTGATGAAGACAAAGCCAAACAAGGCCAGTACACCAAGTTCTACGCCGAGTTTGGCGCGGTGCTCAAAGAGGGCTTGGGTGAAGACTTTGCCAACAAAGACCGCTTGGCCAAACTCATGCGCTATGCATCGACCACGAGCGACACCGCTACGGTGAGCCTAGCCGATTACAAAGCCCGCATGAAAGAAGGCCAAACCGCCATTTACTACATCACTGCCGACACCTTGGCTGCCGCCAAAAACAGCCCGCACATCGAGGTCTTTAAAAAGAAAGGCATCGAAGTGCTGTGCATGACCGACAAGGTTGACGAGTGGAGCCTAAATTATTTAAACGACTTTGATGGCACGCCGCTGCAGTCGGTAGCCAAAGGCGCAGTGGACTTAGGCAGCCTAGAAGACGAAGCCGAGAAAAAGGCCGCGCAAACTGCCCAAGAAGGCAGTAAAGAACTGGTTGCCAAACTCAAAGAAGCCCTCAAAGACAAGGCTCAAGATGTGCGCGTGACCACCCGATTGGTCGACAGCCCTGCCTGTCTGGTCGTGCAAGACCATGGCATGAGCACGCAACTGGCGCGCATGCTCAAGCAAGCGGGCCAAGCTGCGCCGGATGTCAAACCCATCTTAGAAATCAACGCTGAACATGCGCTGATCAAAAAGCTCAATACCGATGCAGTCCATTTTTATGATTTGGCGCATATCGTGTTTGACCAAGCACTGCTTGCCGAAGGCGGGCTACCGGATGATCCAGCGGCTTATGTGAAGCGGGTGAATGCTTTGCTAGTGTAATTTGCAGAGCCTGACTGACTTGAAAACTAAGTTTTCCTTAGCTTGATAGCCATAAAAAATAGCTGGTAGGTGCCTGTCGACTCCTACCAGCTAGCTTGGTTAGCACAGTGCTTGTGCTTTACAGCTTAGGCAAGATGACTTTGTCGATCACGTGGATGACGCCATTTTTCGTGAACACGTCTGTTGCGATGATGGCACTCTTGCGACCGGCTTGGTCGGTGATTTTGAAGTCACTGTCTACAGTTAAAGTGTCACCATTCACTGTTTTAATTGCAGCCCCAACGGGCACATTCGCTTTGAGTACGAGGCCTGGCACGACGTGATAGGTCAATACTTTGATCAACAATGGCTTGTTGGCCAACAGCGCCTCGGGCGTAGTTTTTAGCTCTGCAATCAGGCTAATGAAAGCTGCATCTGTGGGAGCAAACACAGTTAATGGGCCTGGACCAGAAAGTGTCTCAGTCAGGCCAGCGGCCACTACAGCCTTTACCAGGATACTAAATTCTGGCGCCTTTTCCACTGCGGTTTCTACAATGGTTTTGTTGGCAGGCAAGATCACTTTATTGATCAAATGCACCACGCCATTTCTAGCTTTGATGTCGGTAGCCGTAATCTCTGACAGGCGGTTGCGCCCATCGGTGATGATGACTTTGCCGCCCACTGCGTCAATCTTAAAGATGTCATGGCCTGCAAGCACAGGGTCAATGGCTTTGCCCAGTGGGATAGCGGCTTTCAGCACAACAGCATCAAGCACATGATATTGCAGCACTGTGCGCACCAAAGCTTTATTGGCAGGTACCAGCAGGTCTGTGGCGGTTTTGCCGGCGCCTAAGAGTTCAACAGCCAGCGCATCAAATGCATCGTTGGTCGGCGCAAACACAGTGAAGGTGCCGCGCTTGCTGAGAAGTTTGACTAAGTCGTTGTTGTTGCTGGCAAATCCCAAGGCCGCTACCAAGCTGGACAGCTGCGGAGTTTTTTGCGCTACTGCTACGATAGATTTACCCAGCATCGGTTTGGGCGGCATCATCACACAGTCGGTGATGTGCAACACGCCATTGCCCGTCAAAATATCAGCCAATCGGATGGTGGCGACGCGGCCTTGTCCATCGGTGATGGTAATGATGCCGTTAGCTATTTTGATGGTGATGCTAAAGCTGCTGCTCGAGCTGGGCACGGTCGATGTAGTAGACGACGAACTAATGCTTGAGCTAGTGCTTATGCTGCCGCTCGCAGTGCCGGTATCTGAGTCTAAATTGACCGATATGCTGGACCCATTGGTCATGCCTGTTTGCAGCATGCGTCCTACCATCATGTTGGTCTTTAGGATATCGCGCATGTCGTCTTTGTATTCAGGCGACAACAGATCAGCGGCCTTGCTGCCGGGACCAATCATCTCTTGGGCCAGTTTATCGAAGGCTGCATTGTTGGGCGCAAACAAAGTCTTGTCACCGGCTGCTGCCATGAGCGGCATGAGCTTGTCGTCGCTGTCCTCGTCTATATATGCAATAGTGGCCTTTAATGCAGACAAGTTTGCTTGCTCACTTACTGCTTGTGCAATGGTGGTGGGTGCCGTACCTGTACTAGGTGCAGCTGTATCGCTAGAGCCCCCTCCGCCGCCGCAAGCCGCTAAGAGTGAGGCTGCGCTGAGCACCGCCATCCAATTGAGAAAAA
This sequence comes from Polaromonas sp., assembly GCA_031431335.1. Classification (GTDB taxonomy): domain Bacteria; phylum Pseudomonadota; class Gammaproteobacteria; order Burkholderiales; family Burkholderiaceae_C; genus JAAFIP01. The sequence goes on from JANPDG010000243.1 coordinate 5,548, forward strand.
TTCGCCGCATATTAAGCTCCAATAGTGATTGCAATGGGCCGTATATTTCGCGGAGATGCTAGCCCAGCAAACGGTTAATAAAACTGTCCGCGAGCCGCACTATAAACACTCAAGTTCAATTAAATACTAATTAGTAATTTAAAAGTTAAACAAGTTACTTATTGATTCATATAGTCTTGAGATTGTCATTGAACTAGCCTGTGGCACCATGGCCTACATAAACTGGCTAAGGGCGTTTGAAAACCACTCGCGCAGCGTCTACTTGTGCACGGTGCGCGCAACCCTCTAAATGGTCATTGACTAAACCCATAGACTGCATAAAAGCATACATCGTGGTGGGGCCCACAAAGCTAAAGCCTAGCTTTTTTAGCGCTTTGCTCAGCGCTAAAGATTCATCGGTCTGTGTCAGCGTGCTGGCCACGTGAGGGGTGATTTTTCCAGGCCGTGCGCTCGTGACTGGCTCGTGTGCCCACACCATGCGCGCAAGTGCACCTGTGCCCTGGCTATTGATAAACTCGCTTGCGCGTTGGGCATTATTAATGGTTGAGACAATTTTGCCGCGATGGCGGATGATGCCTGCGTCTTGCACCAAGCGTTCAATGTCTTTGTCTGTAAAGCGTGCCAGCTTTTCTATATTAAAGCCTGCAAACACTTTTCGAAAATGTTCACGCTTACGCAGGACGGTGATCCAGCTTAGACCTGATTGAAAACCTTCTAGAATAATTTTTTCAAACAATTTTTGGTCATCACCTGCGGGCATGCCCCATTCGTGGTCGTGGTAATCAATGTAGTCTGCAAAAGCATCGCCCTGGCCGCACCAAGAGCAGCGGTGGTGGTCATCAATGTGGTGGATGAGGGTCAATGGCATGGGCAGTCCTTGCAAAGCAACAGCCATGATCTTAGCCAACTAAAAAGTGTGAAGCCCGCCGATAGGCCGGATTTTGTGGACTGGCTTGCCTTGCAGAAAGCCAGCGTGACCGCCATTCATCTGGGCCGCAGCTTGCGCTGGCGGCTCGGTGCTACCTACCCGCACACTCTCCGGGACCGGATCAACGTGTGCCTATTTGGTATTGCTGCGCGTAGAGATTGCCCGTTTCACCCGTACTTAAACGGCTCGTCTCTGTTGCTCTAATCCTCAGCTTATGCCTTGCGGTTTTCACTGGAGAGTCGTTAACTCCTACGCTGCCCTGTGCAGTCCGGACCTTCCTCCAGTGCCAGGTTTCCCATATGGCACCAGCGGCGGTCTGGCGGGCTTCACGCCGTGATTATCGCCCATGCACCGCTGCATGAAAAAAGCCCGCACAATGCGGGCTGGGTTTGTAGTTAAGGCGAGCAGTTTATTTTTGCAAATTTTGCAGCGCCGCAATGCGCTCCTCCATCGGTGGGTGGGTGCTAAACAGCTTGCCCAGGCCACCGGCAATGCCCATAGCGGCCATGGTTTTGGGCAGCTCACCGGGAGTCAGGCCACCCAAGCGCGCCAAGGCGGCTTGCATCGAGCGGGGCTGACCCATCATGGTCGCTGCGCCCGCATCGGCGCGAAACTCGCGCTGGCGGCTAAACCAGGCCACGATCATGGCGGCCACAAAGCCGAGCAAGATGTCCATCACTACCGTGGTGATGTAGTAGCCCACGCCGGGGCTGTCGCTATTATTCTTGAGCAGCACTTTGTCCACAAAGTAGCCCACTACGCGCGAGATAAACACCACAAATGTGTTCATCACGCCTTGAATTAGCGTCATGGTCACCATGTCGCCGTTGGCAATATGGGCCACCTCGTGGCCAATCACGGCTTCCACCTCTTCTTTGGTCATGCTTTGCAGCAGGCCGGTAGACACGGCTACCAAGGCGGAGTTTTTGAATGCGCCGGTGGCAAAGGCATTGGGCTCGCCTTCGTAGATGGCTACTTCGGGCATGCCAATTTGCGCTTTATCAGCAAACTTGCGCACGGTCTCCACAATCCAAGCCTCGTCTTGGGTTTGCGGTGTCTCAATCACGCGCGCGCCGGTGCTCCACTTGGCCATGCGCTTGGACATGAGCAGCGAGATGAATGCGCCGGTAAAGCCAATGACCAGTGAGTAACCCATCAGCGTGGGAATATTAAGCCCGCCTGCGCCCATAAAGCGGTTAAGCCCGAGCAGGCTGGTGACCAAACCCAAGACCAGCATCACAGCGATGTTGGTGGCCAGAAACAAGAAAGTGCGTTTCATAGAGATTTCAATATAACTGCCCACGAAGGTAAGCCGATGGGGTAAATAGTAGGGTCAAAATCGCAAAAATCAAGTCTGCGGGTGCGCTAACCTAGATTTTTTAGGGTTTTGGCGGACGAAACACCTGCGCGTCAAAGTAAAACTGTGAATTTTCGTTCGCAGGCCACCACAGCGGCACGCCCAGCACGGGCAGCGGGATAAAGGGCTTGGGCACTAGAGCCGCAGGGCTCAACTGCTGGGCGACTGCTGTATCCAAGCTGCCTAGCCCTGCGCCCGGCTGCGCCGTGGGTACGGCAAACACGTGTGCAGTGATGGACTTGTACGGAGTGACGAGTTTTTCTAGCAGCGCGTGGCCAAACAGCACAGGTGCCCCACTGTGCCATTGGCTGCGCAGGTCGATAAAGGCGCGCTGCCAGTCTTTGGCGCGCAGGGCGAGCAGCAGCTCGGGTGATGTGTTGGCAGCAGGCCAGAGCGCGGCGTTCTCGTCAAACAAGGTGAGCGCGTCGCGCAGCGGGCCGCGCAGAGTTTGCACGCCGTAGGTCTGTATGTCGCCAGCTTGCAGCTGGTTAAGCCGCCGCTTGGTGTGCGGAAATACCAGCCAGGCCAAGCCGTTGAAAAAGTCATGCAAATTCTCGCGCGTAGGCACCTGCGCTGTGCGGTAGATAAACGCCTCATACGC
>JANPDG010000244.1:0-6959 GCA_031431335.1 Polaromonas sp.
AGAAGCGCACTTGGCCGATTGGCGACTGACTGCAGAGATGGGCTGGAGAGAAAAAGAGCTTCGAAGCAACACCTCAGGCTTTGCTTATGAATATGACGTGAGCGCTAAAACCTATGCTTTGCGCGCAACCAACGCCAGCAGCTGGACAGGTATTAAAAACCGCGTGATTTTTGGTTTAGACCATGGTAACTGGCAGCGCGATACCTTGGGTGCCTTTGGCTCGACAGCCAAGCAAAGCAGCCGCGCGCTGTATATGCGCGATGAGCTGACACTTGAAGGCACAGGCACAGACTTGTCAGCAGGCTATCGCAGCGAAAAAATCAACAAATCTGAACTCTCGTCACTCACGGCAATCAATGACACCCAGCACGCTTGGGAGCTAGGCGTTCGCCAGACAATTGCCAAAGACCTGTCGCTTTACGGCCGTGTAGGCACTAGCTTTCGGCTGGCCAATGTCGATGAGTTTGGCTATGTAGTGCCCGGCAAAGATCTGTTGCCGCAAAGCTCGCGCGATGCTGAGCTGGGCGCGCGCTACAGCGCACAAGACTACAAGCTCGATGTGCGCTACTACCGCAATACACTGAAAAACGAGATCGGCTACGACCCGAATGCCAATGGCCCGTTTGGCCCAGGGTCAGGCGCCAATGTCAACTTCGACCCCACCCAGCGCAGCGGCTTTGAGGTGAATGCCAGCATGGCAGCCACCAAAGCGCTCAACCTCAGCCTGAACGCCGCCTCTCGCAAAGCCAAATTCAGCTCGGGTGTGTATGCAGGCAACGATGTGGCGCAAGTGGCCAAAATATCGCTGGCTCTGCGCGCCGACTGGACGCCAGCGGTGAACCACCGGCTCAGCGGCGGCGTGAACTATGTGGGCACGCAAAAGGTAGACTTTGCCAACCAATGCAGCGCACCCGCCTACACCACGGCAGACGCGCGCTATGCTTATGACTGGAACAACGTGGAGATCGCCTTGGGCATGACCAATCTGTTTGACAAAAAGCACTACTCGCAAGCCTTTGGTTGTAGCGCCGGGGTGACGGGCGGCATCTACCCTGAAGCAGGCCGCGCCGCTACGCTGTCGCTCAGAGCAAAGTTCTAAATGCGTGAGCTGATCATTGGCGGGCAGCGCAGCGGCAAGTCGGCTCGCGCTGAGCAGCTGGCCGGCCAATGGTTGGCGCAGTCGCCGCAGCACCGTGCGGTGTTTGTGGCGACCGCGCAGGTGCATGACAACGAGATGGCGCAGCGCATAGCGCGCCACCGCGCTGACCGCGCAGTGCGCTTGCCCAGCATGGTCACCGTGGAGGAGCCTGTGCAACTGGCCGATGCAGTTACGCAGCACAGTGCAGCTGGCACGATGGTGGTGGTGGACTGCTTGACTCTGTGGTTGACCAACTTGATGTTCCCCTATGAGGCAGCGGTAGATCCGTCACAAGCTGACTCATCTCATATTAGTGAAAATAGTGAGAAAAATAAGCAGTTTTCCGACGTGGATATTGAATACTTAGCTATGCTTTTAGGAGTAATTAAGTCTGCCCAAGGCCCACTGGTGATCGTGTCTAACGAGATTGGCTTGGGCGTTATTCCGATGGGGCGGCAGGTGCGCGCTTATGTGGACGCGCTGGGGCGGCTGAACCAAGACGTGGCCCGTGTGTGTGATCACGTTACCTTCATGGCAGCAGGGCTGCCGCTGATGTTAAAGCAGCCTTTAGCCCAGTCTTTAAAACAGTCTCTAGGAGTGCATGATGCACGTTAATATTTTGCGGCGCAGCTGGCGTGCAGCGCTGGTTGTCGCTCTGGCCTGGGCGCAGCCTGCGCTTTGCTGGGCGGCACTACAGGTGACAGACGATCGGCAGGCGGTGGTGACGTTTGAGCGCAGCCCGCAGCGCATTGTGAGCTTGCTGCCTTCGCTTACTGAGAGCGTGTGCGCGCTGGGCCAGTGCCAGCGCATGGTGGGGGTAGACCGCTATTCCAACTACCCAGCAGCAGTCAAGCAGCTGCCCCAAGTGGGCGGCGGCATGGACCCTAATATTGAAGCCATTGTGGCGCTCAAGCCCGATGTGGTGCTCATGGCAGTGTCGTCGCGGGCGCACGAGCGGCTGGAATCGCTGGGCATTAAAGTGCTCACGCTAGAGCCTAAAAACTATGCCGATGTGCGCCGCGTGCTCGAAGTGCTCGGCCGCATGCTCGATCTTGCGCCCGCCCAAGGCGCAGACAAGCTGTGGCGCGAGATGAGCGCAGGCGTGCAGGCGGCTGCGCAGTCGCTGCCGCCAAGCGCGCGCAACCTGCGGGTGTATTTTGAGGTAGACCGCGCGCCCTATGCCGCAGGCGAGGCCTCTTTCATTGGCGAGACACTGACCCGCTTGGGTGTAAAAAACATCATTCCCAAGTCGATGGGGGCCTTTCCATTGATGAACCCTGAGTTTGTGGTGCGCGCCAACCCCGATGTGGTGATGGTGGGCGACCGCAACTACCAAGGCATGGCCGACCGGCCCGGCTGGGCGGCGATGTCGGCCATTCGGCAGCAACGGGTGTGTGTGTTCAAAAGCGACGACTCTGATGTGCTGGTGCGCCCCGGCCCGCGCATGGCCGAGGCTGCACGCACGATGGCGGCGTGCTTGAACAAGGTAGCTTCTCACCAGCGGCCTGCTGCTGCGCAGCCATGATCAACGTGCCTACGGTTGCCCACACCGCTGCAAATACAGCCGCCCGCGCTTGGCGCTTGGCACTAGGCCTGGTGCTGGCCAGCGCGCTGCTGGTGCTGCTGGGCACCAGTGTAGGCAGCACCGGGTTTACCGCGCTGTGGCAGATGGACGGCGATGCGCTATCGGCCCAAATCTTGTGGGACATTCGGCTGCCGCGCACACTGGGCGCGTGGCTGGCAGGCGCTTTGCTGGGTCTGGCGGGCGCACTGGCGCAGGGCTTGTTTCGCAACCCGCTGGCCGACCCGTATTTGCTGGGCAGCGCATCAGGCGCGTCGCTGGGTGTGGCGCTTACGCTAGCGGCCATTGGCGGCAGCCCTATGACGCTGCAGTGGCTGGCACGGCTGGGTTTGACGGGCGCAGCGTTTGTAGGAGCCAGCTGCGCCGTGCTGCTCACCCTCACGCTGGCCCGTGGGGTCAGCCACACGCTGCGCCTGCTGCTGGCGGGCGTGATAGTGGGTGTGGTGCTGGGCGCTTTGAGCGCGTTGGTCACCATGCTGCAGCCTGAAATATTGCAGTCGATGCAGGCTTTTATGTTGGGCTCTACTGGTTTTATAGGTTGGGCGGCCTGCGGCATTATGGCTGCCGCGCTGCTGCTGTGCGCTGGCGCTGCGGTGGCGCTGGCCCGCGTGCTAGACGGCTTGAGCCTGGGCGAGGCCACAGCGCAAAGCCTGGGGCTGCCGCTGCCCCTGCTGCGCGTGGCGCTGGTACTGGTGCTGGCGCTGGCCACGGGCGCTGCGGTGGCGCAAACAGGGCTGATTGCGTTTGTCGGCTTGGCTGCGCCGCATTTGGTGCGCTCTGCGGTGCGCGTGCGCTACGCCAGCCTGCTCATTTTGAGCGCGCTGATGGGCGCGGTGCTGCTGAGCAGCGCTGATGTGCTGGCGCGCTGGCTCATTGCGCCGCAAGAGCTGCCTGTGGGCGTGCTGACTGCCATACTGGGCGGCGGCTATTTGCTGCGCCTCATGCAGCGTGGGCAAGCTGGCGCATCGCGCGCACAGCGCTGAACAGTATGGTAACAGTTGCAGTCCAAGCCTTGGCGGTGTCGGCCCAGTTGTCGGGCACAGCGGTGCTGCACAGCGTGAGCGCGTCGTTTGCAGTGGGGCAATGGACCTCGGTGGTCGGGCCGAACGGCGCAGGCAAATCTACCTTGCTCAAAGTGTTGGCGGGCTTGCTACCTTACGAGGGACAGGTGCATTTGCTGGGCCAAGACCTAGATCACTTTAAGCCGCGCCTGCGCGCACAATCACTGGCCTGGCTGGGCCAAGGCCATGACCATAGCGAAGGTGGCGGTGGGGCAGATGACTTAAGTGTGTATGACGTGGCCATGCTGGGCCGCCTGCCACACCAAGGCTGGCTGGCCGCCCCCAGCAGCGCAGACTACGTCGCTGTAGAGCAGGCGCTGCGCACGGTGCAAGCCTGGGACTGGCGCGCGCGCGCCCTAGGCCAGCTCTCGGGTGGCGAGCGCCAGCGCGTGTTGCTTGCGCGTGTACTGGCAGTGCAAGCACGCGTGCTGCTGATGGACGAGCCCGTGGCCAACCTCGACCCACCCCACCAGTCTGACTGGCTGGGCACCGTGCGCACGCTGGTGGCCAGCGGCACCACCGTGATCAGCGTGCTGCACGAGGTCTCGCTTGCGCTGCAGGCCGACAGCATGCTCATCATGGCAGGCGGCCGCGTGCTGCACCACGGCGCGTGTAGCGAGAGCGCTACGCACCGCGCACTAGAATCTGTGTTTGACCACCGCCTGCAGGTGCACGCCGTAGGCGCTATGCAGGTGGCACTACCGTATTTAAAAAATCAGGGATGATTCACATGACCACCACACTCTTAGGTAAAGACAGCGCGCCACAGGCCGTAAAATTTTTTCCAGTTAAAAAAACTGCATCTAGCCAACCCGCCACCGCCGCTTGGTCAGTGCAAGAGGTAGAAGCCATCATGGCAATGCCATTTGCCGACCTGCTGCACCGCGCCCAAACCGTGCACCGCGCCCACTTTGACGCCAACCGCGTTGAACTGGCCACGCTGCTGTCAGTCAAAACCGGTGGCTGCCCCGAAGACTGCGGCTACTGCCCGCAGTCAGTTCACTTTGACGCGGGCGTAGAGGCCACCAAGCTTATGGGCGTGGCCGCTGTGCGCGAGGCTGCCGAGCGCGCCAAGGCCAGCGGCGCAACCCGGTTTTGCATGGGCGCAGCCTGGCGCGCCCCTAAAGACCGTGACATTGAAGCTGTAGCAGAGCTGGTCAAAACCGTCAAAGCCGTGGGCCTAGAAGCCTGCTGCACCCTGGGCATGTTGGCCGACGGCCACGCCGAGCAGCTGCGAGACGCAGGCCTAGACTATTACAACCACAACCTGGACAGCGCGCCCGACTTTTATGGCGACATCATCACCACCCGCGACTACCAAGACCGCCTCGACACTCTGCAGCGCGTGCGCAGCGCAGGCGTGAATGTGTGCAGCGGCGGCATTGTGGGCATGGGTGAGACGCGCGCCCAGCGCGCAGGGCTAATAGCCGAGCTGGCCAACCTCAGCCCCTACCCCGAGTCCGTGCCGATTAACCACTTAGTCAAAGTCGAAGGCACGCCCCTAGCAGACCAAGCTGACCTCGACCCGTTCGAGTTTGTCCGCACGATTGCCACTGCCCGCATCACCATGCCCCGCGCCCGCGTGCGCCTGTCCGCAGGCCGCCAGCAAATGAGCGAAGCCGTGCAAGCGCTGTGCTTTTTAGCCGGTGCTAACTCGATCTTTTATGGCGAAAAGCTGCTCACCACAGGCAACCCTGATGTGCAGGCGGACCGACTGCTGTTTCAAAAGCTGGGTGTCACAGCGGGGCAGTAGAGGCGTGGCTGCACCCAAGCCCAAGCTAGCTAAGTGCGTGATGGTGCTAGGCACCACCAGCGGCGCTGGCAAAAGCTGGCTCACCACGGCGCTGTGCCGCTGGTATGCCCAGCAGGGCTATAAAGTAGCGCCGTTCAAAGCGCAAAACATGAGCAACAACGCCCGCGTGGTAGCCGGGCAGGGGGGCACTGCGGACGCTGCCGAGGCCAGGGGCACTGCCCAAGCAGTGGGCACCTATGGCGAAATCGGCAGTGCGCAGTATTTTCAGGCGCTGGCAGCACGCGCAGTGCCCCATGTGCGCATGAACCCCGTGCTGCTCAAGCCTGAGGCTGACACCCACAGCCAAGTGGTGCTGCTGGGGCAGGTAAGCCCCGCGCTTACCGCCATGCCCTGGCGCGCCCGCAGCGAGCATGTGTGGCCCCACATCACGCAGGCGCTAGACGCGCTGCGTGCAGACAACGACGTGGTGGTCATCGAAGGCGCAGGCTCGCCCGCCGAGATCAACCTGCACAGCAGCGACATAGTCAACATGCGCGTAGCCCGCCACAGCCAAGCGCACTGCCTGCTGGTAACTGACATTGACCGTGGCGGTGCGTTTGCCCATTTGTATGGCACCTGGGCGCTGCTGCCGCCTGATGAGCAAGCGCTGATCAAAGGCTTTGTGCTCAATATGTTTCGCGGCGACCCCGCACTGCTCGCGCCCGCCCCGCAGATGCTGCTAGAGCGCACCGGCATTCCCGTGGTGGCCACGCTGCCCATGTGGCGCGCCCACGGCTTGCCCGAAGAAGACGGCATGTTTAACGAGCACACATCGCACAGCGCAGGTCCAGGCGGCGCAGTGCACACCACCATCGCCGTGCTGGCCTACCCGCGCATCAGTAATTTAGACGAATACCAAGCCCTTAAAAACATACGCGGCGTGCGCCTGGTGTGGGCGCGCAGCCCAGCCGACGTGCAGGGTGCCGACTGGATCATCCTGCCAGGCTCTAAGCACACCAGCAGCGACCTGGCTTGGCTGCGCAGCCAAGGGCTAGACGCCGCCGTGGCCCAGCACGCCGCCGCAGGCAAGCGCGTGCTGGGTGTGTGCGGCGGGCTGCAAATGCTGGGCGAAGCGCTGATAGACCCTCACGGCATCGATGGCAACGCCCCCGGCCTGGGCCTGCTGCCCTTGGTCACCGTGTTTGAGGCCCATAAAACGGTTTCGCCCATCCGCACCCAGCTGGCCAGCCTGCCGGGCGCGTGGGCGCAGCTGTCGGGCGCGTGGCTGCAAGGCTACGAAATCCACCACGGCCGCACGCAGGTGCGCAGCGACATGGTCACCCAAGCCAGCGCGCCCATAGCCGCACTGCCCCACAACCTAGGCTGGTGCAACGCCCAAGGCAACGTGCTGGGCGTGTACGTGCACGGCCTGTTTGAAAACACCAG
>JANPDG010000245.1:0-6359 GCA_031431335.1 Polaromonas sp.
GACTGCGGATGGGTTGCTAACCGGTGGTGCGAAATGTTGCCTTTGCCGCTCAAGATGAAGCAGCAGCTTTTAGAGCTGGATAACCCGATGATTCGGCTCGAGTTGGTGAACGATATTTTGGTCAAATACGAGCTTGTGTAATGTCCGCTAGCTCTTGCATATGACCGCCAAAAGATGTTTTGATTTTTGCGTTGCGTTGTGCGCTTTGGCGCTGCTTTGCGTGCCTATTGCGCTCACTGCCTTTGCCGTGAAGCTGACTTCGCGCGGCCCAGCGCTGTACTGGTCCCAGCGCGTGGGCCGTCACAACCAATTGTTCGCCATGCCCAAGTTTCGCACCATGCAAACCGGCACACCCGCTGTGGCCACGCATTTGCTAGATAACCCCGCGGCCTACCTTACGCCCATTGGCTCGTTTCTGCGTAAAACCAGCCTCGACGAATTGCCCCAGCTGTGGAGCATTTTGTCAGGTGACATGAGCCTGGTGGGCCCGCGCCCTGCCCTGTTTAACCAGCACGATTTGATTGCCCTGCGCACGGAGCACAATGTTCACAGCCTCGTGCCAGGCCTGACGGGTTGGGCGCAGATCAATGGCCGGGATGAACTGTCGATTGAAGACAAAGTGCGCTTTGATGCGCAGTACTTGCAGCAGCAGTCGCTGGGGCGCGACATTGCTATTTTGTGGGGCACCTTGATGCACGTAGTGCGCGGCTCTGGTGTGTCGCACTAGAGCGCTTTGCATTCAATTAAGTGCTCGGTCCTTGCTATGAAAGTTTTTGTCACGGGTGCCAACGGTTTTGTCGGCGCAGCGCTCGTGCAGCAGCTCGCTAGCGCAGGCCATCATGTGCTGGCCCACACGCGCCAGCCTATTGCAGGCGCTGCCAGTTCTTCAAGCAACATCACCCCAGTGCACGGCAGCTACGAAGCCATGGCGCAGTGGACGCACAGCCTGCAGGGCTGCGACGCCGTGGTGCACGCTGCAGCCAGAGTCCACCAAGTGCAAGATGCCGCGCTAGACCCACTGGCAGTTTACCGCCGAGTGAATGTGCAGCACACGCTAGATTTGGCGCGCGCAGCAGCGGCCTGCGAGGTCAAGCGTTTTGTGTTTGTCAGCAGCATCAAGGTCAATGGCGAGTGGTCTGCGCCGCATCAGCCCTTTAGCGCAGACGACGCGTCCAACGCGCTCGATCCTTACGGCATCAGCAAACACGAAGCCGAGGCGGGTCTGCGCACGCTGGCCACACACACCGGTATGCAAACCACCATCGTGCGTCCGCCCTTGGTCTACGGCCCTGGTGTGAAGGCCAATTTTCTGACCATGATGCGCTGGCTTGAGCGCGGCGTGCCCCTGCCGCTGGGCGCTATACACAACCAGCGCAGCTTGGTGGCTTTGGGCAATCTGGTTGACCTGCTGCGACTGTGCCTTGACCATCCCGGCGCAGCCAACCAAACCTTTTTAGTCAGCGATGGGCACGATGTGTCCACCTCTGAGCTATTGACCCAACTGGCCGAGGCTTTGCACGTCAAAGCACGCCTCGTGCCCGTGCCACAGGCTTGGCTGGAAACTGGCTTGGGTCTGCTGGGGCGCAGGGCCATGGCGCAGCGTTTGTGTGGCAATTTGGCTGTGGATATCGCCAAAACGCGCAGTTTGCTAGGCTGGACAGCGCCATTGACCCTTAGCCAAGGTTTGCGCGCTACAGCAGCGCATTATTTGACCCAGCGCGGCGCATAACTCCATTCACCACCCAGCCCAGCGGCTTGGTGGCCTAGGCCACTTAAAATAGACCTTTTGGCTTTCAAAGCTTGCAGTTAAGCAGCCTGATTCGCCGCCCTCCATTGCCTTTCATTTTCACCTAGTTTCAGCGCGCTTTATGACCACTTCCACTGCACCCACCCTTGACTCTACCCCCGGCAGCGAGCCTGTTGACGAAAACAAGCTCATCGCCGAGCGCCGCGCCAAGCTGCAAACCATCCGCGCCACCCAAAAAGCAGGCGGCGCAGTCGCCTTTCCTAACGACTTTAAACCCGCTGACGCAGCAGCTGCCCTGCACGCCCAGCACGGCGCAGTTGACATGCCCGGCAGTGACGACGCAGCCGAGCCTGCCAGCGTGGCTGGGCGCATGGTGCTCAAGCGCGTGATGGGCAAGGCCAGCTTTGCCACCTTGCAAGACGGCTCAGCTGGCGCAGGCGGTGTGAGCCGAATCCAGCTGTATGTGAGCAAAGACGCCATAGGCGAAGAAGCCTACGAAGTCTTCAAACACTGGGACTTGGGCGACATCCTGGGCGCACAAGGCAAGCTGTTTAAGACCAAAACCGGCGAGCTGACCATCAAAGTCACCTCCATTCGCCTGCTGACCAAAAGCCTGCGCCCACTGCCAGACAAGTTTCATGGCATTGCCGATTTAGAGGTGAAATACCGCCAGCGCTATATCGACCTGATCACCGACGAGGCCGCTCGCGAGCGCTTTCGCGCCCGCAGCAAGGCCGTCACCTTGATGCGCAACTTCATGGTTGAGCACGGCTTTTTAGAAGTCGAAACCCCCATGCTGCACCCCATCCCCGGTGGCGCCAACGCCAAACCGTTTACTACGCACCACAACGCGCTCGACCAAGAAATGTTTTTGCGCATCGCGCCTGAGCTGTACCTCAAGCGCCTAGTGGTGGGCGGCTTTGACCGCGTGTTTGAGATCAACCGCAACTTTCGCAACGAAGGCATCAGCGTGCGCCACAACCCAGAGTTCACGATGATGGAATTTTACGCCGCGTACTGGAACTACCAAGACCTGATGCAGTACACCGAAGCGTTGATTCGCGATGTGGCAATGAAGGCTACGGGCACTTTACAGCTCACCTACGGCGGCAAGAGCGTCGATTTAGCCCAGCCTTTTGAGCGCCTGAGCATCCGCGATGCGATCGTTAAATACACCGACGCTGCTGAGAATGTAGACCACAAAGACTGGCTGATTAACGCCGTGCGCAAGCTAGGCCACAAAGAAGACGCCGCCAAGCTGGCCGCGCGCTCTGTAGCGTCGCTGCAGGTGCTGTATTTTGAAGAAACCGTAGAAGACAAGCTGTGGCAGCCTACCTTTATCTGCGAGCACCCCACCGAAATATCGCCTCTGGCCCGCGCCAACGACTCCAACCCTGAGATCACCGAGCGCTTTGAGCTGTACATCACAGGCCGCGAGTTTGGCAACGGCTTTAGCGAGCTCAATGATGCCGAAGAGCAAGCCGCGCGCTTTGCCGCGCAGGTCAACGCCAAAGACAGCGGCGACGATGAAGCCATGTTCTATGACCACGACTTTGTTCGCGCACTCGAATACGGTATGCCGCCCACGGGTGGCTGCGGCATCGGTATTGACCGCCTGATGATGCTGCTGACCGACAGCCCCAGCATTCGCGACATTATTTTGTTTCCTGCCCTGAAACGTGAAATTTAAAAAATGACCCTGCACATCGACATCGCCAGCGACATCGTCTGCCCCTGGTGCTACATCGGTAAGCGCCACCTAGAGCAAGCGCTAGAGCTGTTTGCCGACGAATACCCCACCGCACCCGCGCCCACCATGACCTGGCTACCCTTTCAGCTCAACCCCGACATGCCCGCAGAAGGCATGCCACGCGAAGAGTATGTAGAGCGCAAGTTTGGCCGCCCCGCCCACGAGGTGTATGAGCGCGTACGCACCGCAGGCGAGGCCGTGGACATTGCCTTTGCATTTGACAGCATTGCCCAGCAGCCCAACACCATCAAAGCCCATGCCTTGGTCGACATGGCAGCGCAATACGAGCTGCAGCCCCAAGTCAAAGAAGCCTTGATGCACGCCTACTTTTGTGATGGAGTTGACCTGACCGACGACGCCGAGCTGGGCGCGGTAGCCACCCGCTGCGGCGTGCCCGTGCAGGCAGTGATTCAGCGCCTGCAAGACAAAGAAGCCCTGGCACGCATTGCCACGCAAGACGCCAAGCTGCGCGAGCTGGGCATCACGGGGGTACCGTTTTTTATCTTTAACCAAACTGTTGCCATCTCTGGCGCGCAGCCCGCCGAGGCACTGCTGGCCGCGATGGTGCAGTCGCTAGAGTAGCCGTGCCGCATGCATTGGCCATATTGACCAAGGTGTTTTTGGAAGAAAAACAGGCAGTTTTCCGACGTGGATATTGAATAGTTAGCTATGAATATTATAGTAAGCAAGATTAAATTTGAAGTTGAAGACACCGGCGGCAGCGGCGCGCCGGTGCTGCTGATCATGGGCCTGGGCATGCAGCTCACCGCCTGGCCGCCTGCCATGGTGCAAGGGCTGGTAGACGCAGGCTACCGCGTCATTCGCCTAGACAACCGCGACATTGGCCTAAGTCAGCACTTTGACCACCTGCGCACACCCAACCTGCTGCTGACTGCGATCAAGCACCGTCTGGGCATGGCTATCACACCGCCCTACAGCTTGCACGACATGGCGCTGGACGCCATTGGTGTGCTAGATGCCTTGGGCATTGCACGCGCGCACATTGTGGGCGCGTCGATGGGCGCCATGATTGCCCAGCGCGTGGCTCTGGCCGCCCCTGACCGCTCCCTGAGCCTGACCAGCATCATGAGCACCAGCGGCGCGCGCGGCCTGCCCCAAGCCAAGCCGCCCGTCATGCGCGCGCTCATGTCGCGGCCCAAGGGCAGCGACACAGAGGCGCTGATTGCCCACGCAATACGCTTGTTTACGCTCATTGGCAGCCCGGCGTTCCCGTATGCGCCCGAGCACATGCGCGAGCGCGTAGCCGCCAGCCTGGCCCGCAGCTACCACCCCGCTGGCACCCTGCGCCAGATGGTGGCCATTGCAGCCGACGCCACCCGTGCTGACCTGCTACCCAGCCTGCGCTGCCCCACACTGGTGCTGCACGGCAGGGCAGACCCGCTGGTGCCCTTTGCCTGCGGCGAAGACACCGCGCGCCGCATCCCCGGCGCGCAGCTGGTAGGCATCGACGGCATGGGCCACGACCTGGCCCCCGGCGTGGTCAACGCCGTGCTGCCCCCCATGCTGAGTTTTTTTGCACAGCCACGAGCATGAAGCCCATGACGCCAAATCAGCCTAACCAGCCCAATCAGCCAGAGCAGTCCCAACTGGGCAAGTCCAGTGCCTACATTGACCAATACGATGCGTCGCTGCTGTTCCCCATCGCGCGGCACACCAAGCGCGCCGAGCTGGGCATTCAAAACACCCTGCCCTTCATGGGCGCAGACCTGTGGACCGCCTACGAGCTAAGCTGGCTCAATACGCGCGGCAAACCGCACATCGCGCTAGCCCACATCACCGTGCCGTGTGAGACACCCTGCATTGTAGAGAGCAAGAGTTTTAAGCTCTACCTCAACAGCTTTAACAACACCCGGTTTGACAGCATCGATGCCGTGCGCGAGCGTATTGCCACAGACATAGGCCAAGCCGCTTGGAACCAAGTGGGTAGCACACCAGGCAACAACCCAGCCGACCGCCCCACACCCCCGCGCCGCGTAGGCGTCAAGCTGATACCGCCTGAGCTATTTACAACAGAAAAAATAGCCGAGCTTCAAGGTGTGCAGCTAGACCGGCTCGACCTAGACTGCAGCCACTACACCCCTACACCCGCGCTGCTAACTTCGGCAATGCATGAAAAGCCCGTGAGCGAAGTGCTGGTCAGCCACCTGCTCAAAAGCAACTGCCTGGTCACCAGCCAGCCAGACTGGGGCAGCGTACAAATCAGCTACAGCGGCCCGCAGATAGACCAAGCAGGCCTGCTGCAGTACATCGTCAGCTTTCGCAACCACAACGAATTTCATGAGCAGTGCGTAGAACGCATCTACACCGACATCATGGTCCGCTGCCAG
Organism: Polaromonas sp.; assembly: GCA_031431335.1. Lineage (GTDB taxonomy): Bacteria > Pseudomonadota > Gammaproteobacteria > Burkholderiales > Burkholderiaceae_C > JAAFIP01. The sequence goes on from JANPDG010000245.1 coordinate 5,846, forward strand.
CCCACCCAGCTCACCGTCTACGCCCGCTACACCCGGCGCGGCGGCCTGGACATCAACCCCTGGCGCACCAACCACCCGCAGGCTCTGCCGCCCAACGTGCGCTCAGCGCGGCAGTAAGCGCAGTTCAATAGTTTGCCTAAGCTTGAATTAGTTTATGAAGTGCAAAAAGTCTTTAGATCACCATATTGAATTCGTCATTTCATATGAAATTTAGAGCACTTTTCCGATGTGGATATTCCATAATATGCTATTTAATTAGTAGCGCATAGGGTGCAATACCGTCTACTCGTCACTGTTAAAGCGACGCTTAAATCCGCCCCTCTTGCACCGCATGGCAAGCAATCTGAATGCCTTGGATGCTCGTGAGCACGGGCCGCTCGGTTTCGCAGCGCTCGTTGGCCAGTGGGCAGCGCGGGTTGAAGGCGCAGCCCTTGGGCGGGTTGAGCGGGTTGGGCACCTCGCCTTGCACCGGTGTACGGGCTACTCCGGTGTTGTGCATCTTGGGGATGGCGTC
>JANPDG010000246.1:0-14853 GCA_031431335.1 Polaromonas sp.
GAGTTTCGCTGGGTGCACTTTGCATTGGCGGGTGACCCGAATGCCGCCAAAGCAGAGCACAAAGGCAACGTCAAGGGTGACATGTATGGCAGTCCAGATGGCTTGAGCATCGATGCAGGTGGTCTGATGTGGATTCAAACCGACATCTCTACATCTGTGATGAACAAAGGCGCCTACACCAGCATTGGCAACAACATGATGCTCTGCGCTAATCCGTCTACAGGCGAGACCAAGCGCTTTTTGACTGGCCCCTCAGGCTGCGAGATTACAGGCGTGACATTCACACCCGACCGCCGCGCCGTGTTTATCAACATTCAGCACCCTGGTGAGACTGCCAGCGAGCGTAACGACCCCGAGAACCCTATGGCGGTGAGCCAATGGCCTGACGGCGCGGGTGGCGGACGACCGCGATCGGCCACCGTGGTGATCCGACGCAAAGACGGCGGTGTGGTCGGCACCTAAATCGTGATGCAAAAAGCCCTCCTAATGAGGGCTTTTTATTGACCACAAACAAAAATTTGATAAAGAGAAAGAGAAAGAGGAATCACCATGAAAGAACTGCCAGTACCCACACTTGCGTTATCTCCTGTCAATATGCCTCGGGGGTCACTTCATCCCAGCTCTCACACTGCACCTGCGGTCAGTCTTCCAGCAGACGGTGCTTCGATCGGACGCATTCAAGTTGTCTGGGCAAGGCACCAAGACGAGGTAAGGCAGGCGCAAAAACTGCGCTACCAAGTGTTTGCGCTAGAGATGGGCGCGCGCCTGAACTCAGCTGTACCCAGCCATGATGTAGACCGATTTGACGACTACTGCGAACACCTTTTGGCGCGCGACAGCATCACAGGTCAAGTCATTGGCACTTACCGCGTGCTCACACCTACCCAAGCGCAGCGCGCGGGTGGTGCGTACAGCGATACCGAGTTTGACCTGAGCCCATTGCAGGCGCTGCGACCTAAGATGGTGGAGCTGGGCCGCAGCTGTGTGCATGTAGATTACCGCCAAGGCGGTGTGATTCTGGCTTTGGGTAGTGCGCTGTACGAATTTATGGCGCGCAACAAGCTAGAGACCATGATGGGTTGCGCCAGCATTCCCATGCTGCATAACGGCATCGTCAGCGGCGATATTGCCGCCAGCATATGGCGCCAGATGCAAGAAAAGAACATGGCCATCCCTGAGCTGCAAGTGCGTGCACATTTGCCGTTGCCTGTTGACCAGTTAGACAGTAGCTTGGATATTGCTCCACCGGCACTGATTCGGGGTTATCTGCGCCAAGGCGCTAAAGTGTTGGGCGCGCCGGCGTGGGACCCAGATTTCAATACGGCAGACCTGCCGCTTTTGATCCATGTCAAAGATGCACCCAGTCGATTCTTAAAGTACTTTGCGAGCGCAGCGTGAAGTCAGAAAATTTTATGGCGCGTCTTACGGCTGAGGCACTGGCAAGAGCTAGCGATCCAGTAGATACAGCGCCAGCTGAGACTTCTGCTGAAGGCGTGCGAGCAGTGTTTATCTCTGATGTCCACTTGGGCACCGCAGGCTGCCAAGCCCATGCGCTGATGGAGTTTTTAAGAGCGTATCCAAGCCAAACTTTGTACTTGGTGGGCGATATCATTGACGGCTGGCAGTTGCGCCGCCGCTGGTACTGGCCACAATCGCATAATGATGTGGTGCAAAAGCTCTTGCGCCGTGCGCGCAAAGGCTGCCGCGTGGTGTTTGTCCCCGGCAACCACGATGAGTTTGCACGCGGCTTTATTGGACACCAGTTTGGCGGTATTGAGGTGTTGGACGAAGCGGTGCACACCACTGTGTTGGGAAAAAAGCTCTGGGTGACGCATGGCGACTATTTTGATGGGGTTATTCAGTGCGCCAAATGGTTAGCTTATGTGGGAGATAACCTGTATGAATTTACCCTGCGTTTGAATCGCTACCTGAACCACTGGCGCGCCAAATTGGGCATGCCTTATTGGTCGTTGTCAGCGTTTTTGAAGCACAAGGTTAAAAGCGCGCTGAACTATGTAACGGACTTTGAGCGTGCAGTGGCGCGCGAGGCACGTGAGCGCGGCTACCACGGCGTGGTCTGTGGTCACATTCACCGTGCTGAGATGCGGGAGATTGACGGTGTGATGTATTGTAATGATGGCGATTGGGTGGAGAGCTTGACTGCCTTGGTAGAGCACCATGATGGGCGATTAGAAATTGTGCATTGGATACCTACGATTGCAGGACAAAAAAAGCAGTCTGCAGCTGCGCAACTCCCGCACGAAGACGCGCTGAATGTCGTCCAGCCCGCAGGAGCGACAATATGAAAATAGTGTTGATTACTGACGCTTGGAAGCCGCAGGTCAATGGGGTGGTTACGACTTTAGTGGAGCTGGTGGACGGCGTGCGGGGCCATGGTCATGAAGTGGTGGTTATTCACCCGGGCCTATTTAAAACCCGCCCGTGTCCCGGCTATACGGGTATTGATTTGGCTGTCCGGCCGTACCGTTTGATGGCGGGACTGGTGGACGGTCATATGCCCGATGCTATCCACATCGCTACCGAGGGGCCGCTAGGGTGGGCTGCACGCAAGCATTGTGCGCGTCGCGGGTGGGCATTTACGACAGCGTTTCATACTAAGTTTCCAGAAATTTTGCATGCGGCTATAAAAGTGCCGCTGCGCTGGGGGTATGCCCTATTTAGGCATTTTCATCGACCATCCTCCGGCGTGATGGTGCCCACGCAAGGTGTGATGCTGATGCTCAAAGGTCGTGGGTTTCAAAATTTGCGCGCTTGGACGCATGGCGTGGATACCAAGCTTTTTGCATTCGCACCACAGCCACGAACTTACCTGCCTACAGGACCTATGCTACGACCCGTGAGCTTGTTCGTAGGGAGAGTGTCGTATGAAAAGAACATTGAACAATTTTTGCAAATGGACATTCCTGGCACTAAAGTAGTGTGTGGCGTGGGACCATTAGAGGCGAGTTTGCAAGAAAAATACCCACAAGCGAGGTGGTTAGGCCTGCTCAACAGGACCACGTTATCGCAGTTGTATGCAAGTGCAGACATTTTTGTCTTTCCAAGCCCAAATGAAACATTTGGACTGGTGATGCTAGAAGCCATGGCCTGCGGCACCCCCGTTGCAGCTTTGTCGGTGGATGGCCCCTTAGAGGTGTTGGGCTCAGACCAAGGTAAAGTTCAGGGCGGTGCGCTAAACCATGACTTACATCAAGCATGGGAGTCTGCTCGCAAAGTCCCGCGTCACGAGGCGCGGGCACGTTCTTTGGTATTTAGCTGGGAGGCAGCGACTCAGAGTTTTTTAAGTCACTTGGTGCCAGCAAGGCAGAACACGGCTCGCCCTAAACCAACGTGGCTGTCATGGTTGTTTCATAAATTTGTCACATAAGCACTGCACACTGTGGGTATAACTGTGAGCAGTAGTAAATACCGACCGAGACAAGACACTTATGCCGTTGTATCAACCGAAATCAGATCAATTTTTAGACCGTGATCAAAGCATCCTGGAGTTCAACCGTCGTGTCTTGAGTTGGGCTCAGCGCAGCGATGTACCCGCTTTAGAACGACTGCGGTATGTGTGTATCGTATCGTCGAATTTAGATGAGTTTTTTGAGGTGCGCGCGGCGCAGCATTTGCTAGCGCTGCGCTCTGATGATCACAAGGGCTTGTACAGTGTCGAGTCATTCAATCAACTCTCTGAGGGCGCACAAGCGCTGGTTGCTGAGCAATATGCTGTGTTCAATGATGTTGTCACTCCTGCATTGGAAGCCAGCGGCGTGCATGTGGTGGCCCACGGCGAGCGCAATGCGCGCCAAAGACGTTGGGTTAAAGAGTATTTTGAGCGTGAAGTGCGTCCGCTGCTGATGCCTGTGGGCTTAGACCCTGCGCACCCATTTCCGCAGGTGGCCAATAAGTCATTGAACTTCATCGTGCGTTTGGTCGGCAAAGACGCTTTTGGTCGGGCCAATGAAGTGGCTATTGTCAAGATACCTAGAGTGTTGCCGCGCCTCATTCGAATGCCCAATAAACAGGGCGATAGAGGCGTTTATCTGGTCTCATTGTCTAGCGTGATTCGAAGTCATTTGGCCGAACTTTTCCCGGGCCGCAATGTATCGGAATTTTCTCAGTTTCGGGTGACAAGACACTCGGATCTGTCTGTTGATGAAGAAGAGGTGCGCAATTTGCGCACTGCGCTGCGCCAAGGATTGCAGCAGCGGCATTATGGCGAAGCAGTGCGGCTGGAGGTGTCGTCAGGCTGCGCAGAGTTTCTAAGCCAGTTTTTAACTAAGCAGTTCAACCTACCTGATGGTGCCATGTACCGTGTACCTGGCCCTGTTAATTTGGTGCGTTTTAACCAATTGATTGATCTGGTGAATAAGCCAAACTTAGTCTTTCCGAGTTACCGCCCAGTGCCACCACACGCTATTGCGCCCGGCATGTCATTGTTTGATCAGATTCGTGAACGCGACATCTTAATACACCAGCCTTTTGAGAGCTTTGATGGTGTGATGGCCTTTTTACGCGAAGCTGTACGAGACCCACATGTTCTGACGATTCGTCAGACTATTTATCGTACTGGTGCACAGTCTGAAATGATGGACTTGCTTGGCGAAGCAGTGCGTTTGGGTAAAGAGGTGACCGCTGTAGTCGAACTTAAGGCGCGCTTTGATGAAGAGGCTAATATCAACTGGGCCGAGGCATTAGAAGCCTTGGGCGCGCAAGTAGTGTATGGAGTGGTGGGCTTGAAAACTCATGCCAAGATGCTGCTAGTGACTCGTCGCGAAGGTAAAGTACTGCGCCGCTACGGTCATTTATCGACGGGAAATTACAACCCGCGCACCGCAAAGCTCTATACTGATTTGAGCTTTCTCACGGCAGATACCCAGATCACTGCAGACATGCAGACTGTGTTTGTGCACCTTGCAGGGCAGTCCAAATTACCTAAGCTCAATGCACTATGGTTAGCACCGTTTCATCTGCACAGCAATTTGATTGCCAAGATCAACCATATTGCGAACACGCCAGCTACTACGGATCGCCGCATTATTGCCAAGATGAATGCGCTCACTGACGAAGCTATCATGCGCGCCCTGCTCAATGCTGCACGAAAAGGCGTCAAAATTGACTTGATTGTGCGAGGCGCTTGTACTTTCCCGCTAGCTGATCCGGTAGTCAGAGCCAATGTGATTGTGCGTTCAGTGATTGGAAGATTTTTAGAGCATTCAAGAATTTTTTATTTTCGTGTGGGGCAGCTAGAAGAGGTCTATCTGTCAAGCGCGGACTGGATGAATCGCAACATGATGCGCAGGATAGAGCTGGCATGGCCGGTGCATGATCCGTTGCTGCGCAGGCGTGTGATTGATGAGTGTCTGGTGCCGTATCTGCACGATACGGCTAATACATGGTTGATGCAACCTAGCGGCAAGTATGCGCAAATTCAAGCGACTGATTCGATCAGCGCTCAGCAGGTGCTGGCTGCAAAGCACATTTTTTTAGCTAACATCAAGCCTGTTCTTGCAACCGAACTGGAGCGCTGATGGACTTGGTACTATGGCGCCATGCCGAAGCCTTTGATCTGGAGCCTGCCTCTGAGCTGCCGGCTGGCGTTGAGTTAGATTTGATGCGAGAGCTGACCCCGCGCGGTAGCAAGCAGGCTGCACGCATGGCAGCTTGGTTAGATCGACAGTTGCCAGAAGGAACCAAAATCTATTCCAGTGCAGCTGTACGGTCAGTGCAAACCGCCAAAGCGTTGCAAAGGAAATTTAAAATACGCAGCGAACTCAATCCTCAGGCACAAGCACATCAGCTTTTAGACGCAGCGCAGTGGCCACACAGCGAGAGCTGTGTGCTCTTGATTGGTCATCAGCCTAGTTTGGGCTCAGTGGTGGCTCAGCTGTTAGGCCTCCAAGAAGCCAGTTGCGCAGTGAAGAAAGGTGCTGTGTGGTGGCTGCGCACACGCCAGCGTGAAAATCATCAACAAACTGTATTGGTGACGGTGCAAACCCCAGAATATCTATAGCGCTTCTTTGGCGAGAATAACCAAGCGCATACCTATCTTTGTCCATGCTGCAGACTCTTCTAAAAGCAGATGGATTGATTGCGGGTAGGCTTTTTGCCAGGCCATCGTAGTTTGTAGGTGATATCCTCCATCTATGAGTTGCAAAGATAAATCTTGCAGATCAGGCGCACGGCGCGCATGGCAAATGATTACGGCTAAGCGCAGCGCAACAAGTTGGCTTAGAAAATCTGTATCGCCTAAAGTCTCAGTGAGCTTTTTTAACTTGCCGCGATGGCCGTAGACTAATAAACTCAAGCGGTGTAGCTCAGTTTGCGCGAAGCCTGGTGCTTCTGCATTGTCTAGAATGTAAGCTCCATGCTTATGGTAGTCCGAGTGCGCAATGCGCGCTCCAATCTCGTGTACTTGTGCAGCCCAGCGCGCCTTGCGAAGCAGTCGCTCCTGTTGCGCCTTAGGTGCCGTATGAACTAATGGTTTTAGAAAGTGTGCAGTTGCTGCAGCAACTCTGCTGCTTTGTGCTGCATCGGCATTAAATTTAGCTGCCAGACGATTGATGCTGGTGGAGCGAACATCGGTATCTGCATCTTCGCGGTTCACCAGATCAAACAGTAACCCCTGCCGCAAAGCGCCCTCGGCAACCACTAATTCTTTCAGATTAAGCAAATCAAAGAGAGCGAGAAGTATCGCCACTCCACCTCCAATTACCGCGCGTCTGTCTTCTTTCAGGCCCGCAAGAACAACTTTGTCAATATGTGCGCTTCTGATAAGCGACCCATACAGCCATAGCAAGCCTTCAGATGTAATGGAGCCTACAGAATAGCCTTTAGCCGCCAATACGTCTGCTACTGCGCCTACGGTTCCAGATGAACCGTAGGCCACATCCCAGTGTTGTTGATTGAATCCGCCGACTGCTTCATCCAAGATCGCTTGCGCGGCTATTTTTGCACGTTCAAAATTGGCAGAACTGAGTTTGCCATTATCAAAATATTTCATGGACCATGCCACACTGCCCAGGCGGTAAGATTCAGTGCGCTGTGAGCTGTATCCGCGGCCTAAGATCAATTCAGTGGATCTGCCTCCAATATCGATGACGAATCGCCGTTCGCTGGACTGCGGTAAAAGATGGGCAACACCGATGTAAATCAAGCGAGCCTCTTCGCGGCCTGAAATCACATCAATGGGAAAACCTAGTAGTTGATCAGCTTTGGCAATGAATTTATCGCGGTTACGTGCTTCACGCAAGGTTTGAGTCGCTACAGCACGCACTTGATGGCGCTTAAAGCCAACCAGCCGCTCTGAGAAGCGTGCCAGACAGTCCCAGCCGCGTTGCATGGCATCGATGGACAAGTTGCGCTCATCATCGAGTCCATTACCTTGGCGAACAGTTTCTTTAATGTATTCAATCCTCTGTACGTGCCCGTGGTCTAAACGGCCAATTTCTAACCGAAAACTGTTGGAGCCAAGATCAATGGCTGCGAGAAGGGTGCCGTCTTGCATAAGTGCTTGTTATGGTAGCTTGTTGCTGATGTGTACAAGCATAGCACTTGCTGCTAAGCTAGAGATTTGAGGTGCCAACAGCCTCAAATTTTCTGGTTTAGGTGCCAATGAAATTAAATTTCATTAGCTTTTAAGCGTTACTTAGCGTGTTGGAGGTATCAAAACTCGGTCTACGATGTGTACAACACCATTCGTTGCGTTGATATCTGCAGTTTGCACTAGCGCATCCTCTACAGTAACGAAAGTGCCAGCCTTGGACAATGCTAAATTTGCACCCTGTACTGTCTTGACGGAGCTATTTTTCACATCGGAAGCCATTACTTTGGCTGGGATGACATGGAAGGTGAGCACATTTTTAAGCTTGGCGGGGTCAGCAGATAGCTCATCCAATGTTTTCTGTGGAACAGCTTTAAATGCCTCGTTACTTGGAGCGAATACAGTAAAGCTGCCACTTTCATCAAGAACACTGCTAAGTCCCGCCTTGGTAATCAAGCTGCTTAATATGCTGAGTTCTGGAGTTGCCGCAATTGTGGAGGCCACTGGCCGAGGCGTAGGAACGCTTGCACAGCCTATCAATACTGAAGCGCTAACAGCTGTAAGTAGAGCGACGCAGAGTCTACGAGATGCATTTAAACGGGTCATAGTAGTACCTTAAATATCGTGGTTTTATAAAATCGAGTTCTGCAAAAGATGAGAACTTACTAAATTTATTCAACTAATATGACAATGTGATGAATAAAGTATGACTAGCACCCCCTGACGATTTAACCGACCGTTTGAAAGTGTCATACTTATGTCACAAATAGCCTCTACATTTATTGAATGATCTCATCACCGATAGGCGGTGTATTTTTTGATAAGGCGTATTTATGAAACATTTTGCAATTAAATTCCCACTCGTTTTAGCTGCAGGTATGCTGGCTACTGTAGCTTTTGCTCAAGAAATCACAGGCGCAGGCGCGAGCTTTCCGGCTCCTTTGTATGCCAAATGGGCTGCTGAGTACAACCGCAGCACTGGCGTAAAGATCAATTACCAGTCTGTAGGCTCTGGCGCTGGAATGCGCCAAATCGAAGCTAAAACGGTAGATTTCGGTGCCTCAGATGCGCCACTCAAAGACGAAGAGCTCAAGGCCAAAAATTTAGTGCAGTTCCCTACCGTTATTGGTGGTGTGATTCCTGTAGTTAATATTAAGGGCATAGCACCTGGACAGCTCAAATTGACCGGTCAAGTCTTAGGTGACATTTACTTGGGCAAGATCAGCAAGTGGTCGGACCCTGCGATTAAGGCACTGAACCCTACTTTGGCTTTGCCTGATGCGGCAATTTCTCAGGTGCGTCGTGCTGATGGATCTGGTACCAGTTTTATCTTTACCAACTATTTATCCAAGGTAAATGCAGAATGGAAGAGCAAAGTAGGCGAGGGCACAGCAGTCAATTGGCCAACAGGGGCCGGCGGCAAGGGGAATGAAGGCGTTGCTGCTTTCGTTGGGCGCTTGCCTAATTCGATTGGTTATGTTGAATACGCTTATGTAAAGCAAAACAAGATGGTCTTTGCACAGATGCAAAACCAAGCTGGTGTGTTCGTTTCTCCAGACGACGTGGCTTTTAAGGCTGCTGCTGCTGGTGCTGACTGGAATAAGACTTTTTACCAAATTTTGACGAATCAACCAGGGCAAGCTAGTTGGCCCATCAGCGGCGCTACATTTATTATGATGCAAAAGACGCAAGACAAGCCAGTTAATGCTGCAGCCTCGCTTAAATTCTTTAGTTGGGCATATGCCAGCGGGGACAAGATGGCCGACGATTTGGACTACGTGCCGATGCCTGACAACGTGATTGGTGCCATTGAAAAAGCCTGGAGCGATATCAAAGATGCATCTGGTAAAGCTATTGCGTTTAAATAATATGCATCTATCCCAGCTTCAGTGAAAGCGTGTCTGGGATATTAAGTAACGATGAGATGATGGACTACGATGAGTAAAATTACAACGCTTAAGTCGCCCTCGCTTGGTGGATTAGACCGAGTGTTTGCTTGGACGGCCAAAGGTGCAGCATACATAACCTTGGCGTTATTGGTTGGTATATTGCTTTCATTACTAGTGGGCGCTTGGCCCGCCATAGAGAAATACGGTTTTAGTTTTCTCACACGCAGTGTGTGGGATCCTGTGAAGAACGATTATGGCGGCTTGGTCATGATTTATGGCACAGTCTCGACCTCATTGATTGCACTCATGATTGCAGTGCCGGTAAGCTTTGGTATTGCATTGTTTCTCACCGAGCTTTCTCCAGCTTGGCTCAAAAGGCCCCTAGGCACTGCCATTGAATTACTGGCTGCTGTGCCATCGATTGTGTATGGTATGTGGGGTCTATTGGTGTTCGGTCCTATTTTGGCAACCTATGTGCAAGAGCCCTTGCAATCAGCGTTTGCGGGAGTGCCGATTATTGGAGCGTTTGTATATGGCCCGCCAGTTGGCATCGGAATTTTGAGTGCCGGCATTATTTTGGCCATTATGATCATTCCATTTATTGCGTCTGTGATGCGCGATGTGTTTGAAGTAACTCCTCCTCTTCTTAAAGAGTCAGCTTATGGTTTGGGTTCTACAACTTGGGAAGTGATGTGGAGGGTTGTACTGCCCTACACCAAAGCAGGCGTGGTGGGCGGCATTATGCTGGGGTTGGGCCGCGCATTGGGCGAGACAATGGCGATTACATTTGTCATTGGTAATATGAATCAGCTTGATTCTGTTAGCCTGTTTCAGGCTGCCAACAGTATTACATCGGCCTTGGCCAATGAGTTTGCGGAAGCGGGAGAAGGATTGCACCAAGCCTCTCTAATTTACCTCGGGCTGGTATTGTTCTTCATCACGTTTGTAGTGTTGTCGCTGTCAAAGATTTTATTGTCGCAGCTTAAAAAATCTGAGGGCACTAAATCATGAGTGCTGTGATTGGTAATTCTTCCGTAACGCTTGTTGCTAAACAAGCTGCTGAGCAAGCACGTTTGGCCAAATTTGCAAAACGCAAGCTGGTTAATCAAATTGCTTTGGTCTTATCGCTTAGTGCTATGGCGTTCGGGCTATTCTGGCTAGCCTGGATTCTGTGGGAAACATTGCGATTAGGGATATCAGGGATAGCGTTGGCTACATTCACGCAGATGACACCTCCTCCCAACGAAATAGGAGGATTAGCTAACGCATTGTGGGGCTCATTTTTAATGGTCTCGTTGGCTACCCTGGTAGGTACGCCCATAGGCATCATGGCGGGTATATTTTTGGCCGAGTATGGTAATAAGAGCCGCTTAGCTTCCATCACGCGCTTCGTTAATGATATTTTGCTTTCGGCTCCCAGTATCGTGATTGGTTTATTTGTCTACTACGTGGTAGTGACACGTTTTAAGTCTTTCAGTGGAGCAGCTGGTGTGATGGCATTGGCATTGATTGTGATCCCTGTCGTTATCAGAACGACCGAGAATATGCTGATACTGGTGCCGTCAGCGCTGCGCGAAGCCGCTTATGCTCTGGGATCGCCTAAGTGGAAAGTCATTTTGAGTATTACTCTGCGTGCCTCTCGTGCGGGCGTGGTGACCGGGATTCTATTGGCTGTGGCGCGTATTGCAGGAGAAACTGCACCTTTATTGTTCACCGCGTTGAGCAACCAGTTTTGGACCTCAAGTCTTGGCGAACCGATGGCCAGCTTGCCAGTGACTATTTTCAAATTTGCGATGAGCCCCTATGAAAATTGGCAAAAACTGGCTTGGGCAGGCGTACTGATCATTACCGTAGCAGTGCTTGGGCTGAACATCCTGGCTCGCGTGTTAACAAGGAATAAAGACTAATGGACAATACCCTAACTAGCCATGGCGCAATACAAGAAAGTCCAAAGTTATTTGTGCGTGATTTGAATTTTTACTATGGAAAATTTCACGCGTTAAAAAATATTAACCTAACGATTCCAGAGAAAAAAGTAACCGCCTTTATTGGGCCTTCGGGTTGCGGAAAGTCTACTCTACTAAGAACTTTCAATCGCATGTTTGAGCTGTACCCTGAACAGCGTGCAACGGGCGAGATAGTGATGGATGGTGAAAATCTGCTCACCAGTAAATTGGACGTCGCCTTGATTCGTGCAAAGATCGGAATGGTATTTCAAAAGCCAACACCCTTTCCCATGTCGATTTACGACAATGTGGCCTTTGGCGTCAAATTGTTTGAAAACCTCAATTCCAGCGATATGGATGACCGTGTCGAATGGGCACTGCGTAAGGCGGCCTTGTGGGGTGAAGTGAAGGATAAGCTGGGTCAAAGTGGCGGCGGCTTATCAGGAGGCCAGCAGCAGCGCTTGTGCATTGCACGCGGCATTGCCATCAAGCCCCAAGTACTGTTGCTTGACGAGCCATGTTCGGCGCTCGATCCCATCTCTACTGCAAAAATCGAAGAGCTGATCGCAGAATTGAAAAGTGAATATACCGTAGTCATCGTGACCCACAATATGCAGCAAGCCGCCCGCTGCAGTGATTACACGGCCTACATGTACCTCGGCGATTTAATGGAGTTTGGTGAAACAGAGCAAATGTTTTTCAAGCCAAAACGCAAAGAAACCGAAGACTACATTACCGGCCGCTTTGGCTAAAAATAAGGATTAGCATGTCTGATAAACACCTCTCAACCCAATTCGATGCTGACCTTAATGCAGTATCCGCTCGGCTCATGGAAATGGCTGGCTTGGTAGAGTCTCAAACTCGCAATGCGATAGAGGCTCTGACAACTTTTGACGCTGACATCGCCAGCCGGGTAATTGAAGACGAGGCACGTGTGAATGCAATGGAAATGCAGATTGACAAAGAGCTGAGCTCAATCATTGGTCGCCGTCAGCCCACTGCGCGCGATCTTCGTTTATTGATGGCTATTTCGCGCATGACTGCGAACTTGGAGCGCGCCGGTGATGAGGCTCAAAAAATTGCGCGAATGGTTCACAGCATGATAGCAAGCGGCTCGTCACGGGCGCTACCGGTGCGTGAGCTGCATGTCGCTGTAGAGCTGGCTTCCGGCCTGCTACGCAAATCGCTTGATGCCTTTGCACGGTTAGATACTGCTGCTGCAGTGGCGATACTGAAAGAGGATGATTTGATTGACCGTGAGTTTGGTGGGTTTGTGCGCAAACTCGTCACTTACATGATGGAAGATCCACGCAAAATTTCACCTAGCTTGGATCTCCTCTTTGTTGCCAAAGCGATAGAGCGCATTGGCGACCATGCTAAGAACATTGCCGAATCGATTATTTATGTTGTCAAGGGTGCTGATGTACGCCACACTTCCATCGAAGAAATTGAGTCGACAGTAGGCAAAGCGCAATGAAGCCATCCAGAGTACTGATTGTCGAAGATGAGCCAGCAATTGCTGAGCTCATTGCCATCAATCTGCGTCACCACGGGTTTGAGCCTATTATTGCTGGCGATGGTGAGCAAGCTCAGCGCGAACTTGACGCGGTGCTTCCCGATGTGATTTTGCTCGATTGGATGCTGCCAGGTGCCAGTGGTGTGAGCTTGGCGCGCAAATGGCGTGGCGATGCGCGCACCCGCCCTGTACCGATTTTGATGTTGACTGCACGTGGCGATGAGCCTGAAAAGATTCAAGGCTTGGATGCGGGTGCAGACGACTATGTGACCAAGCCATTTTCGACCCAAGAGCTGATGGCACGGATCCGCGCGGTCTTGCGTCGTCGCGCACCTGAGCAAGTGACAGAGCAGTTACATATTGGATCTTTAAGTCTCGACGGAGCAACGCACCGCGTAGCTTTTCAAGGTGCAGAACTCAAGCTAGGACCCACAGAATTTAAGCTACTCAATTATTTCATGACCTACCCTGAGCGTGTACACAGTCGAGCTCAATTGTTAGACAAGGTATGGGGTGATCATGTTTTTATCGAGGAGCGTACAGTAGACGTGCACGTTAAACGATTGCGCGAGGCTTTGGGCTTTGCCGGTACGATGGTGGAAACAGTGCGTGGTGCAGGCTATCGCTTAACTGCTTCCGTCCCATTGCAGCAGATTTAGTTTCTCAGAATACATTCCTGGCATGCTTGTACGAATCACGTGGTTTTTAGTGGCAGCTTGCACGGGCGCTGTTATTGCATACAGCCTTGTTGATGTTCATGAGATCGTTTGGGGTGCACTGTTAGCAATTACGGCGTTGCTATTTTGGGATAGCTGGCGAGCTAGCATGTTTGATTCGGCTTTGAGGACCATTCAGTCGGGTGGAATTATTCCCAGTCAAGCGGGTTGGTGGGGTGGCTTGCTTGAGCGCATACGGCGCTTGATGCGCAATAAAGACCAGCAAATAGCAACCAGTGAAAAGCGTATGACAGACTTTTTAGCTGCTATACAAGCATCGCCTAACGGAGTGCTATTACTAGATAACCAAAACCGAATTGAATGGTGTAATCAAACTGCGGCGCAGCAACTTGGCCTCAGCGCTGAGCGTGATGTGCTTCAACATATTGGCAATTTGGTAAGGCAACCTGCTTTTGCCCAATATCTGGCGGGTGATGATTTTGACCATGAGGTAGTTTTTTCAGCAGCAAATAGTTCTGCACAATACCCTATCAGCATCTCTGTGCAATTGCATCCCTATAACGAGGATCGCAAGTTGATGTTGACGCGTGATGTGACCGCCATTGAGCTGGCCGAGGCGCAGCGACGTGACTTTGTTGCTAATGTATCGCACGAAATCCGTACACCACTGACCGTGCTGAGCGGATTTGTCGAAACACTTCAGAATTTGCCTTTGGATGAGGCGCAGCGTAATCGATATTTGGGGCTAATGGCCCAACAATCGCAGCGTATGCAAGCCTTAGTCCAAGACTTGCTGACTTTGTCCCGATTAGAGGGTAGTCCTGTGCCTACCCTGCAAGACAGTGTTGCAGTGAGTAGTCTATTTGCCCAATGTGAGCAAGACGCGACTGCTTTGATGCATGCCCAATCGAGTACCAAAGCCCAGCCACTGCGTCTGCATTTTGACTACGCAGATGAGCTCAGTGAGAGCACCGTTTTGTTAGGCAATCACAACGAGCTGCTCAGTGCGATGGGTAACCTAGTGAATAACGCTGTGCGATATACCCCTGCGGGAGGACGCATTGATGTGACTTGGACCTTGCTTCGTGATGGACGTGGAGAGCTGAAAGTTGCAGATACAGGCCTTGGTATCGGTGCAGAACACATTCCCCGACTTACTGAGCGGTTTTACCGTGTTGACCGCAGCCGTTCGCGTGATACGGGTGGCACAGGTTTGGGTTTGGCTATTGTGAAACATGTCGCCCAGCGTCACGGTGGCGAGCTGCGCATAGAATCT
>JANPDG010000247.1:0-3130 GCA_031431335.1 Polaromonas sp.
TTTGTAGCGCTGGCGGCCTACCGAGTTTTCGGCTTGCGTAATCAGCCAGGCCATGGCTTCTCTAAAGTCGCTTACCTTGTGCTCTTTTTGTTTTTCGCCTTCGCCGCGTTGCACCACAGCGCCTTCGCCGATCAGGCCTTCGAAGGTAAGGGCGGCCTCTCGCATGGCGGCGTAGTCGCCACCGTGCACAAAGTCTGCGGTAATGTTGCTCACCTTGGCGTTGCCATGGATCCAGCGGGTAATCGTTAGCACATGCTTGTCGGTGCGGGTGTCAAACACTGCTGCCACTTGCGCGTTGTGCAGGCCGCCTTGCAGGGCTAATGCAGATTTTTCAGCGGCTTCTAGTGTGTCCAGGTCTAGGGCCACGCCTTGCATGATGGCTCTCAATCCTTCGCCGTCCATCCATGCGGACAGGCGCGCGATGACTGAATTAGCCACCAAGTATTTACGTGCAATCTCTGCCAGTGCGTCGCCTTGCAGCGGGGCTTTGCCTGCGCCGGGCACTACCTTGGCACCGTCCAGCGCTACTTGCAGCAGATACACGTCTAGCGCAGGGCCGTCTTTCAGGTATTGCTCTTGTTTACCGTGTTTGACTTTGTACAGCGGCGGCTGCGCAATGTAGATGTGGCCGCGCTCCACCAACTCGGGCATTTGGCGGTAGAAGAATGTGAGTAATAGGGTGCGGATGTGCGCGCCGTCCACGTCGGCATCGGTCATGATGATGATGCGGTGGTAGCGCAACTTGTCGACGTTAAATTCTTCTTTGCCTATGCTGGTGCCCAGCGCGGTGATCAGCACCACAATCTCGTTGCTGGTCAGCAGCTTTTCGTAGCGGGCTTTTTCTACGTTCAAAATCTTGCCGCGCAGGGGCAATATAGCTTGAAATTTACGGTCGCGACCTTGCTTGGCCGAGCCGCCTGCTGAGTCACCCTCGACGATATAAATCTCGCACAGCGCGGGGTCTTTTTCTTGGCAATCGGCCAGCTTGCCAGGCAGGCCCATGCCGTCCAGCACACCTTTTCTTCTGGTCATTTCGCGGGCTTTGCGGGCAGCTTCGCGAGCTCTGGCTGCGTCTACGATCTTGCCGCAAATAATTTTGGCATCGTTGGGGCGCTCTTGCAAAAAGTCGCTTAGCAGTTTGCTGACGATCTCTTCTACTGGCGCGCGCACTTCGCTGCTCACCAGTTTGTCTTTGGTCTGGCTGCTAAATTTTGGCTCGGGCACTTTCACGCTCAGCACGCAGCACAGGCCCTCGCGCATGTCGTCGCCGGTCACTTCTACCTTGGCTTTTTTAGCTACCTCGGTATCATCAATGTATTTGTTAATCACGCGCGTCATGGCGGCGCGCAGGCCGGTCAGGTGCGTGCCACCGTCGCGCTGGGGAATGTTATTGGTAAAACACAGCACATTCTCGTTGTAGCCGTCGTTCCACTGCATGGCCACTTCTACGCCAATGCTGGTGCCGGGAATACCGCCATAGGTCTCTGACGGGCGCTCGGCAGCCGCGTGAAACACGTTGGGGTGCAATACCTTTTTGCCAGTGTTAATAAACTCTACGAAACCTTTCACGCCGCCCGCGCCCGAAAAGTCGTCTTCCTTGCCACTGCGCTCGTCTTTCAGGCGAATGCGCACACCGTTGTTCAAAAAGCTCAGCTCGCGCAGGCGTTTAGCCAAGATCTCGTAATGGAAATCCATGTTGGCAGTGAAGATGTCTGCATCCGGAAAGAAATGCACCTCGGTGCCGCGCTTTTCGGTATCACCCGCTGTGCGCATGGGTGATACTTCAATGCCGTCCACCATTTCAAGTATGCGGTTTTGCACAAAGCCCTTGGCAAACTCCATGGTGTGCACTTTGCCTTCGCGGCGCACTGTCAGGCGCAGCCATTTACTTAGCGCATTCACGCAGCTCACGCCCACACCGTGCAGGCCGCCCGATACCTTGTAGCTGTTCTGGTTGAACTTGCCGCCTGCGTGCAGTTCAGTCAAGGCAATCTCGGCCGCGCTGCGCTTAGGCTCGTGCTTGTCGTCCATCTTCACGCGGGTGGGGATGCCGCGGCCGTTATCGGTCACGCTCACTGAATTGTCAGAGTGGATGGTGACCACGATGTCATCGCAGTGGCCAGCTAGTGCTTCGTCAATGGAATTGTCTACGACTTCAAAAACCAAGTGGTGTAAGCCGGTGCCGTCAGATGTATCGCCAATGTACATGCCAGGGCGCTTGCGCACTGCTTCTAGGCCTTCAAGTATCTGAATCGATGCATCACCATAGTCAGCGTTTTGCGCGTCGTTGCTGGCGGCAGGTTGCTTGTTATCTGCACCGCTTTTATCGTTGTTTTGCTCTTGGCTCATCGCTATCCCAGTCAAAAAATCTAAACTCAAAAAATACCTAAGGGGCTTACCGCCCCTATTGCCACACTATTTCCATTCCGTTCGGGCTGAGCCTGTCGAAGCCTTTGCGGCCCCTTCGACAGGCTCAGGGTGAACGGGTTTTATGTGCGACCTAAATTCGCATCGGCATCACCACGTACTTGAACGTAGCGTTATCAGGAATAGTAAACAGTGCTGAACTGTTCGAATCTGACAGCTCTAGGCGCACCATCTCTTGCGGCATATTGCCTAAAGCGTCGATAAGATAGGTCACGTTAAAACCAATTTCAATCGCATCACCTGCGTAGTCAATGTCCAGTTCGTCCACAGCCTCTTCTTGCTCGGCGTTGTTAGACGCTACACGCAAGGTGCCAGGCTCAATGTTTAAACGTACGCCTTTGAATTTCTCGCTGGTCAAAATAGCGGTGCGCTGCAGCGTAGCCAGTAAAGCAGCACGGCCTAGCGTAATGATGTTTTTGTGGTTCTTAGGTATCACGCGGTTGTAATCGGGGAATTTACCCTCAACCAGCTTGGTCACAAACTCCATACCGCCAAAGCTAAACTTCGCTTGGTTGCCTGCAAATTGCATTTCAATCTGGCCTTCGCTGTCGCTGAGCAGGCGCTGCATTTCGATCACGGTTTTGCGCGGCAAAATCACTTCTTGCTTGGGCACTTCGACATCTAGCTGCGCGCTGCTAAACGCTAAGCGGTGGCCATCGGTAGCCACCAAGCTGAGTGTTTTACCTTCAGCGACAAACAAAAT
>JANPDG010000248.1:0-11679 GCA_031431335.1 Polaromonas sp.
GCAAAGTGCGTAAAGCCCGCCGGGTATTTCAAATCGCCCCACAGCGCGTAGCCATGCGCAGCCCAAGCTGGCGTAGCAAACAGGGCGGCAAGTGTCAAAACGATGGATCGCATGCGACAATTGTGCCCTGACTTTTGAAAAGAGGCATTCATGGGGTTCCTAGCTGGCAAAAAATTATTGATCACGGGCGTATTGTCCAACCGCTCTATTGCCTATGGCATTGCCCGGGCATGCCACCGCGAGGGCGCTGAGATTGCGCTGAGCTATGTGGGCGAGCGGTTTAAAGAGCGCACTGCAGGGTTTGCCGCTGACTTTAACAGCACGCTGATTTTTGACTGCGACGTGGGCAACGACGAACAAATTACCCAGCTGTTTACCGATTTGTCTGCCATATGGCCCAAGTTTGACGGGTTTGTGCACAGCATTGGCTTTGCGCCGCGCGAGGCGATTGCGGGGGACTTTTTAGAAGGACTCTCACGCGAGGGTTTTCGCATTGCGCACGATATCAGTGCCTACAGCTTTCCGGCTATGGCCAAGGCAGCGCTGCCCTATCTGAACGACAACGCCGCCGCGCTCACCCTCACCTACCTGGGTGCTGAACGCATTGTGCCTAACTACAACACCATGGGCTTGGCCAAAGCATCCCTCGAAGCCTCGGTGCGCTACTTGGCAGGCGCGCTGGGCGGCCTGAACCGTGGCCTGCGGGCCAACGGCATCAGCGCAGGACCCATCAAAACACTGGCGGCCAGCGGTATCAAAGACTTTGGCAAAATTTTAGGCGCAGTGGCCGCCGCATCGCCGATTCGCCGCAACGTCACCATCGACGACGTGGGCAATGTGGCTGCGTTTTTAATGAGCGACCTAGCCGCTGGCGTGAGCGCCGAGATCACCTATGTGGACGGCGGCTTTAGCCATGTGGTGGGGATTGACGAGTAAAGATTGACTACGAGAGGCCACTGCTGGCCTGTACAAGGTTTTACTCCATTAAAAAAGCGGCTCTTGGGCCGCTTTTTTAATTTTAGGTGAAAAAATAGGCGGTTTTTCGACGTGGATATTCAATAGTTTGCTATTGAATATGTAGTAACTGCCCCGCCTACAACAGGGTTATTTTTTCACACAGTCTGCGTAATACCGCTTCACCCCATCCGCGCCCACCTGCTCTACCAGCCCGTGAATGTCGGTTTCAAAGCCTGGGCACTCTAGGTTAAAGGCGCGTGCAAACTTGAGGTAGTCGACAATCTTTTTATTAAACACTTCACCCGGAATCAAGAGCGGAATGCCCGGTGGGTACGGCGTGACCAAGCCTACCGTGATGCGGCCTTCGAGCTTGTCGATCTCAACCCGCTCAGTTTTGCGGTGGGCGATGTAGGCGTAGGCATCGGACGGCGTCATGGCGGGGTGCAGGTCGCTTTGGTAGACGTCGGTCGTTAGGCGGGCAATATCGTATTTGGCGTACAGCTCGTGAATATGCTGACACAAGTCCTTCAGGCCCATGCGCTCGTAGCGCGGGTTGGCCTTGCTGAACTCAGGCAAGATGCGCCACATCGGCTGGTTGCGGTCGTAGTCGTCTTTAAACTGTTGCAGGGCAGTCAGCAGCGTGTTC
This sequence comes from Polaromonas sp., assembly GCA_031431335.1. GTDB lineage: Bacteria > Pseudomonadota > Gammaproteobacteria > Burkholderiales > Burkholderiaceae_C > JAAFIP01. Next base: position 1,604 of record JANPDG010000248.1, read on the forward strand.
CAGCGGCCTTTGGTGATGCCGATGGTGAACATGATAAAGATGCTGTACAGCCCCGTCTTTTCCACAATCACGCCGTGCTCAGCCAAAAACTTGCTGACAATGCTGGCCGGAATACCGGTTTTGGCAAACTTGCCTTGCAAGTCCAGACCTGGCGTGACGATGGTGGACTTAATGGGGTCCAGCATATTAAAGCCTTCAGCCAAGTTGCCAAAACCGTGCCAATTAGGCTTGGCTTTGGTGCCTTTGCCGTGCGCCTTAGCCTCGCCGTGCAGCATCCAGTCTTTGGCATCGGTCATGCCTTCTTCGGCAAATTTGTCCGGCCCCCACAGCTTGAACCACCAGTCGTCGCCATAGTCGTTATCGACCTTGCGCATAGCACGGCGAAAGTCCAGTGCCTCCAAAATAGACTCTTCCACCAGCGCGGTGCCGCCGGGCGGCTCCATCATGGCAGCAGCCACGTCGCAGCTGGCAATAATGGCGTATTGCGGACTGGTGCTGGTGTGCATCAAATACGCTTCATTGAACAAATGGCGGTCCAGCTTGCGGTTCTGCGCGTCTTGCACCAGCACATGGCTGGCTTGGCTGATACCGGCCAGCAGCTTGTGGGTAGACTGTGTGGCAAACACCAGCGCCTCTTTAGGCCGCGCGCGCTTTTTGCCCATGGCGTGGAACGAGCCATAAAAATTGTGAAACGCAGCGTGCGGCAGCCAGGCCTCGTCAAAATGCAGCGTGTCCACGTAGCCGTCTAACTTTTCTTTAATCGTCTCCGTGTTGTACAACACGCCGTCATAGGTGCTTTGGGTAATCGTCATTACGCGCGGCTTGACTTTGTCGGCGTCTACGCCTTTGAGCAGCGGGTTGGCCTTGATTTTGGCTTTGATGGTGGCAGGGTCAAACTCGCTTTGCGGGATGGGGCCAATGATGCCAAAGTGGTTGCGGGTTGGCTTTAAAAACACTGGTATAGCGCCAGTCATGATGATGGCATGCAAAATGGATTTGTGGCAGTTACGGTCTACCACCACCACATCACCCGGGGCAACGGTGTGGTGCCACACCATTTTGTTACTGGTGCTGGTGCCGTTGGTGACGAAAAAGCAATGGTCAGCATTAAAGATACGTGCTGCGTTTTTCTCGCTCTCGCCAATTGCGCCGTCGTGGTCTAGCAACTGGCCCAGTTCTTCAACGGCATTACACACGTCAGCGCGCAGCATGTTTTCGCCAAAAAACTGGTGGAACATTTGGCCAATAGGTGACTTGAGAAACGCCACACCGCCAGAGTGGCCCGGACAGTGCCACGAGTACGAGCCGTCTTCGGCGTAGTCGAGCAAGGCTTTGAAAAACGGCGGCTGCACACCTTCTAGGTAGCTTTTGGCTTCACGCAATATGTGGCGCGCCACAAACTCCGGCGTGTCTTCAAACATATGAATAAAGCCATGCAGCTCACGCAAGATGTCATTGGGCAGGTGGCGTGAAGTTTTGGTTTCGCCGTAAATGTACAGCGGCACATCGGCATTTTTACGCCGTACTTCGTCAATAAATGCGCGCAGGTTCAGCACTGCGGGGTCGATCTCGTCGCCGGGCGTGAACTCGTCGTCGTCGAGCGACAAAATAAACGCGCTGGCGCGGCTTTGCTGCTGGGCAAACTGGCTTAAGTCGCCATAACTGGTGACGCCTAGGACTTCAAAGCCCTCTTTTTCAATGGCCTCGGCCAGCGCGCGGATGCCTAAACCTGAAGTGTTTTCAGAGCGAAAGTCTTCGTCAATGATGACGATAGGAAAGCGAAATTTCATGCCAGCTCCATGCAGCGGTGAAATGGGTAAACCGGCACACAGACCGGGAGAATGCCAAGCGGGTTTGCCAAGCAAGAAGCGAAGTGTAAGGATATTCTGTGTCAGCGCGCTTGCAAGTGGCCATTTTTGCCCCAAAATGTGGTGCATCAAAGACAAGAGGGAAGTTTTATGGAGCAATCGACGATTTGGTGGGTGTTGGCAGGCTTGGTGGCGATTGCCGAGCTGATGACAGGCACGTTTTATTTGCTGATGATTTCGATCGGGTTGGTGGCGGGTGCGCTGGCTGCGCATCTGGGGCTGTCTATCAGCGGGCAAATCATTGCTGCGGCTTTGATTGGCGGCGGTGCTACCTTGGCTTGGCACTTTTATAAAGCCAAGCAGCCCAGCGCTGCGCCGGCGCAGGCCAACCGGGACGTGAATCTGGACATTGGCGAGACTGTGCAAGTTGCCGCTTGGAACCCAGATGGCAGTGGTTTTGTGACTTATCGAGGCTCACAGTGGAGCGTGATGGCAGCACCTGGTGCGGCGCAAGCGGCAGGCAGCTACCGCATCAAAGAGGTGATGGGGAACCGGCTGATCGTAGAGCCGGTTGCCTTGTAAGTGAGTTCATTGTTTATTTAAAATTTTTAATTGAGGGAGAGTTCGTATGGAAATTGCAATTGTTTTATTGGTCTTGGCCGTCGTGTTTATCACCCGTGCCGTTAAGGTTGTGCCCCAGCAGCATGCTTGGGTCATTGAGCGCTTGGGCAAATACCACGGCACGCTCACGCCGGGTCTTAACTTTTTGGTGCCATTCGTAGACAAAGTGGCCTACAAGCACAGCCTCAAAGAAATTCCGCTCGATATTCCGAGCCAAGTGTGTATCACCCGTGATAACACCCAGCTGCAGGTTGATGGCATTTTGTATTTTCAGGTGACTGATGCCATGCGCGCCAGCTACGGCTCGTCTAACTACATCATCGCCATCAGCCAGCTCGCGCAAACCTCGCTGCGCAGCGTAATCGGCAAGCTAGAACTGGACAAAACCTTTGAGGAACGCGCCATCATCAACAGCCAAGTGGTAGCCGCCATTGACGAGGCCGCGCTGAACTGGGGCGTCAAAGTGCTGCGCTATGAGATCAAAGACTTGACCCCACCGAAAGAGATTTTGCATGCCATGCAGTCGCAAATTACGGCTGAGCGCGAGAAGCGCGCCTTGATAGCAGCGTCTGAAGGTCGTCGCCAAGAGCAGATCAACATTGCTACCGGTGAGCGTGAGGCGTTTATTGCCCGCTCTGAGGGCGAAAAGCAGGCCGTGATCAACAAAGCTCAAGGCGATGCGCAGTCCATTACCGCTGTGGCCGACGCTACCGCAGGCGCTATTGAGCGCATTGCAGCGGCTATCCGTCAGCCCGGCGGCGAGCAGGCAGTGCAGCTCAAAGTGGCTGAGAAGGCCGTAGAAGCATATAGCAAGGTGGCCTCCGAAGCCGCCACTACATTGATTGTGCCCAGCGACATGACCCAGGTCAGCACCTTGATCAGCTCTGCCATGAAGATGATTCAGACTCAGCAAAAGTAATCGATAAATACCATGGACGCACTGAACGTACTGGGCACGCCTCTGGTGCCCTGCTCTTATGACCCGTTGACGGGCTATTTCCGTGACGGTTGCTGCAAAACCGACGAGACTGACCATGGCTCGCACCTAGTGTGCGCGCGGGTGACGCAGGAGTTTTTGCTGTTTTCGCTGCAACGGGGTAATGACTTGATGACAGCGCAGCCTGAGTTCAGGTTTGCAGGGCTGCGTGAGGGAGACCGCTGGTGTCTGTGCGCTAACCGCTGGGTCGAAGCCCTGGCTGCAGGCGTGGCCCCGCCTGTGGTGCTGGAATGCACACACCAAAAGGCGCTGGAATTTATCAGCTTGCAGACTCTGCAACAGCACACTTATGTGCCTGCGGCATCTGCTGGCCTTAAAATGGGTGATTCTTAGCCACGAGTCCCCATGAAAAAAACCTACCCACTGACTGCCGAAGGCAAGAACCCCGAGCGCATTTTGGACGCTGTGAAGCACGACATTCGCAAATACCTCAAGCGCTGCCGTGCTGCCAAACTGCCTGAAGGCGTGGATTTTTGGGACTTTGACTGCAAGGTTGGAGCCGACAAAGACACCGCAGAATCTGTGCATGTAGCCGAGGTCACCAAGCCTGTGGATGCCGTAGCCCAAGCAGGCCATGCCAGCGTGTATGTTGAGATAGAGGCCACCCACGGCCAGCGCAGCTATAGCCCTCGCGAAGTCAGTCAAGAAGACCAGTCACATGGCGATAGCGATGCTGCGGACGCAACAGCCATCCAAGGCTAGGCTCGCGCTGAATCACTCAGCATCTCCATACGGCCACTTTACCCAAGTTTTTAGGCAGTTTTCCGACGTGAATATTGGATAGTTTGCTATAAATTACGTAGCAATTGACCCAGCTTATTGGACTGCAGCGGCTTTTGCATGGTGATACAGCCATTGATTTTGGCGCTGATCTTATCGGTCAGACTGATGCTCAAACCCGTGATCAAGCGCACCTTGGCCCCCCGCGTTTGGGCTACTGCCAGCCACGGGTCTAGATCACTCAGACCCAGATCCACGCAGACAAACTGGTAGCTTTGCCCTGCCAATAATGTTTGGGCCTCGCCAACGCTGGCCGCTTCGTCCACCTGGGTCATGCCCACTGCGGCAAGCAAGCTGCGCATGAACAGCCGTGCTTGGGGGTCGGGGTCGGCCAGCAAAGCGCGGTGCTCAGCAGGCGGTGGTATCAGGCCCATCAGCGGCATTGGCGCAGAGGCAGCGTCGATTTGGGCGGGCAAGGTTTCGCTGCCCAAGTCAAAGTCTAGCGAACCAGCAGGCTCAAAGTACATATCAATAGCAGTGAGCACCGCTGGCCAGCGCAGTGGCCGGGTAAAGCTGCGCCAAGCCTTGGCCGGCATGACAGCGCCCACCCAAATCAAGCCAACATCTGGGCTGGCGTGCACATCGGCCAGCTCTTGCGAAGCGCCGCCGCTAGCACCATCTATCATCGCCATGCTGGCTGGCTCCAGATTGCCTGGCAACCAAGGCTCGTAAGCGTGGCTGCGCTGAGGGTCATCCTGAGACAGTCTAAAAACGGTATTGAGCGCGTGCCGTTCTGCGTTTGTAAACCCCACCACCCTGATAAAAACTTTTTTCGCCATTATTATCATGATAGTGGTAAACACCCATGATGTGTTGCAATACAGCGACTAAACCTTGCCTGCTGAAGACTTTAGGAAGGTTAGGACGTGTGCCAAACGCGACTTAGAGCGCGGCCAACAAGTCTGTCAACTGACCCGGATGGGGCGGCTTAGATAAAAATGCATCTGCTCCGGCCAAAGTCGCTCGCACACGCTCCATCAGGCCACTGCGGCTGGTCACGATATAAATCTTGGGGCCTTTGCCAGCTTTAGGGCCTAGCTCGCGGCTGTTGCGTTTGATGGCTCGGCACACCTCATAGCCGTCGCGCCCTTGCATGTTCACATCCAGCAGTACGCCGTCAAAGCGGGTGTGCTGGCTAATTTGCAGCGCTTCGTCACCGCTGGCAGCTTCATACACATCCACGCCGTCTATTAAAGACAGCTTGGCACGCAAATACAGCCGCGCCGTAACATCATCATCTACCACCAGCACGCGCTTACGCTCGCTAAACTCGTGCCCAATCAGCTCGCCAGAGGCCATCGCAGCGATGACTTCTTCGTAGTCGGGAGCCATCACTTGGTCCTCCCAGTCTAGGGGGCGAGTTTCTTCAAAACCTGCAGGTCGCGCGAGATCGGAGTCTGCGGGCTGAGTGGCATCAAAACCAGTAGGCTCCTGGGCACTGCCATCACCCGCTGAATGGGTGCCGCCATCACCCACTGAATGGGTGCCGCCATCACCCATTGACTGGGTGAGTCGGTTAGCGGGGAACAAGCTTGGCAACATGTGCTCAAGCGTCAATTAGTTTACGCATGAATTTATTTTAGCGCCTCTTGAGGGCGGCGCGCCTTAACATACATATCCGAGGGTAAATACGCCTTGCCATCAGCATAGCGCCATTGGGTCATCGTGCCTTTGCCGCCGCGCACATCCAACTTGCCCACAAAGGCACCCATGGTGCTTTGATGGTCTACCGCGCGAAACTCGGCAGAGCCAAACGGAGTATTGAATTTAAGACCGCGCATGGCTGCGACGAGTTTTTCGTTGTCTAGGCTCTTGGCTTTGTTAATCGCCGCAAAAATAGCCTGCATGGTGGCGTAGCCCACTACCGAGCCCACTTTAGGGTTTTCAGAGTAGCGCTTGTAGTAGCTGGCCACAAAGCTGGCGTGCGCGGGTGTGTCGATCTGGTCCCAGGGGTAGCCAGTCACAATCCAGCCTTTGGGCGTTTCGTCCTTAAGTACGTCCAAATACTCAGGCTCGCCAGACAGCAGAGACACCACGGTCATTTTTGGAAACACGTTGCGCTGGTTGCCCTCGCGCACCAAGCGCGCCAAGTCAGCACCAAAAGTGACGTTAAAAATAGCATCAGGCTTGCTGGCCATGATGGCCGACAGCGTGGTGCCTGCCTCTAGCTTGCCCTGCGCAGGCCACTGCTCACCCACAAACTCAACATCCGGGCGCTTGGCTTTGAGCAGCTCTTTAAAGCTGGCCACGGCGCTGGTGCCGTATTCGTAGTTAGGCGCAATGGTAGCCCAGCGCTTGGCAGGCAGCTTGGCAGCCTCTTCTACCAGCATGGCGGCCTGCATATACGTGCTGGGGCGCAGGCGAAAGGTATAGCGGTTGCCTTTGTCCCACACAATCGCGTCCGTCAGCGGCTCGCTGGCCACAAAAAGGCGTTTGTTTTTGGCCGCGTGGTCGGCCAAAGCCAAGCCAACATTGCTGAAAAATCCACCTGCGAGCACATCCACCTTTTCTTTGGAGGTCAGCTCCACCGCGTGGCGCAGCGCTTCTTCAGGCTTGCCCGCATCGTCGCGGGCAATCACCTCGACCTTGCGGCCCAGCAAGCCGCCTTTGGCATTAATCTCTTCTACCGCCAACTGCCAGCCTTGCTTGTAGGGTATGGTGAACTGGGCAATGGTGGAATAACTGTTGATTTCGCCGATTTTGATGGGCTTGGACTGGGCTTGGGCGGTCAGCGCTGTGATGGCTAACGCAACTGTCGTTATGATTTTCATGTCAACTCCTTGAATTGGTCGGGCTCGAAAATGAACCTAGGCCGGGACTGTAACGTAAATTTTGTCTTGCGCGTTGACCTTCAAAACCTTCATGCAAACCAGAAACCCGCATCAGTACTCAAGAATAAGCTTATTCGCATAAGCCACCAACAAAAAAGTAGTTTGGAAAACACCTCTGCCAAGGCACATTACAGGCCATGGCAGATTTAGCATTTATTTTCGCGGGTTTTATCGTTGGACTTATCGTGGGTCTGACTGGCGTGGGCGGTGGGTCGTTGATGACGCCTATTTTGATTTTTGGCTTCGGCATCAAGCCCTACTTGGCCATTGGCACCGACCTGCTGTTCGCAGCCTTTACCAAGATGGGCGGCACAGTCAACCTGGCACGCAGCAAAACAGTTGACTGGAAAATCGTTGCCTCCCTGTGCGCAGGCTCCATTCCAGCGGCTTTGATCACGATCTACTTTTTGCACACCGTTGGCACCACCGACCCCAGCGTGCAAAAGACCATGACGACCACACTGGGCTTTGCATTGCTGCTCACCGCTTTTGCCACCCTGTACAAAGCCATCAAAGGCAAAGCCACCCCGCGCAACCTGAGTGCTGAGCAGCTGGTGCAAGCCACCCAGCCGCGCCACTGGGCACTGCCTGTGCTGTTTGGCGCGCTCATTGGTGCGATGGTGTCGATTACCTCTGTGGGTGCGGGCGCGATTGGCGTCACTGTGCTGATGCTGCTCTACCCTGCTTTGCCTTTGCCGCGCATCGTTGCAGCAGACTTGGCCTACGCCGTACCTTTGACGCTGGTGGCAGGCTTGGGTCACGCGTCTATTGGCTCTGTGGACTGGCAGCTGCTGGCCAAGCTGCTGGCAGGCTCGCTGCCGGGCATTTGGCTGGGCACACAGTTCAGCGCCAAGGTGCCCGAGCGGGCGCTGCGCTCGCTGCTGTCTGTATTGCTTGCATATGCAGGCGTGAAATTGATTGCTCTATAAACACCTTGCGGGGCAGTCCCATGCAAAGCATGGCTCTGTCCTCAACTGATTAGAAACTGACCATGTACCAATACACCGACTTTGATAAACAGTTCGTCAAGCAACGCGCCGCGCAGTACCGCGACCAGCTAGAGCGCAATATCGCTGGCACTTTAGGCGATGACGAGTTTCGTCCGCTGCGCCTGCAAAACGGCTGGTATGTGCAGCGCTACGCGCCCATGCTGCGTGTGGCAGTGCCGTATGGCGAGTTGTCTAGCGCACAGCTGCGTGTGCTGGCTAAAATTGCTGCCGAATACGATCAGCCGTCGAATGAAGTATTCAGTGCAGCTGTGGATGGCCAGGCCAAACTCTCTGGCAACGGAGTCAAGCTGACCAAGGGCTACGGCCACTTCACCACCCGCCAAAACGTGCAGTACAACTGGATTCCGCTGGACAAATCAGCCGATGTGATGGACCTGCTGGCCAGTGTCAATATGCACGGGATTCAAACCAGCGGCAACTGCATTCGCAACATCACCAGCGACGAGCTGGCCGGCATTGCGCTTGACGAGATTGCCGATCCGCGTCCGTTTTGCGAAATCTTGCGCCAGTGGAGCACGCTGCACCCCGAGTTCGCATTTTTGCCGCGTAAATTCAAAATTGCGGTCACGGGAGCGAGAGAAGACCGCGCCGCCACCGCTTGGCACGATGTAGGCCTGCATCTCATCCGCTCATCGGACGGCGACTTGGGCTTCAAAGTGCTGGTTGGCGGCGGTATGGGTCGCACCCCCATCATTGCCAGCACCATCCGCGAGTTTTTGCCGTGGAACCAGATTCTTAATTACCTCGAAGCCGTTGTGCGGATGTACAACCTGTATGGTCGCCGTGACAATATTTACAAAGCGCGCATCAAAATCTTAGTCAAGGCCGAAGGCCAAAAGTACATTGACGATGTGGAGGCTGAGTTTGAACGCATCCTCACACAAGATGGCGCACCGCACACCATCACGCAGGCCGAACTTGACCGCGTCACTGCCTCGTTTGTGCCACCATCTGCAGCAGCCTGCTCGATTCCTAACGGTGAAAAAATAGCTCTGAAGGTGAGCAACGTGCTCAAAGCCGCAGCCGAGGATGACACCGAGTTCACCCGCTGGATCACCCGCAATGTGGCCGCGCACGCCAACCCCAACCTGCGCGCCGTCACACTGTCATTTAAGCGCCTAGGCTACGCTCCTGGCGACGCTACGGCTGAACAACTAAGCGCTGCGGCCGACTTGGCCGAACAATTTTCCGCAGGTGAGGCCCGCGTCACGCATGACCAAAACTTGTTGCTGCCGTGGGTGCACTGCGACCAGCTGCCCGCGCTGTGGCAAGCGGCGCGCAAGGCGGGCCTTGCCAAGCCCAACATTCGCTTGCTCAGCGACATGATTGCCTGCCCAGGCGGCGATTTTTGCGCGCTGGCCAATGCCCGCAGCCTGCCGATTGCCGAAGCCATCACTGCGCGCTACCAAGACTTAGACGAGCTGGACGACCTGGGCGAGATTGACCTGCACATGAGCGGCTGCATCAATTCATGCGGTCACCACCACAGCGGACACATTGGTATCTTGGGCGTAGATAAAGACGGTAAAGAGTGGTACCAAATTACGCTGGGCGGCTCGGATGGCTCAGCACTCAGCGGCGCACCTTTAGCGGGCAAAGCGGTGGGCCCGTCATTCAGTGCGGCTGAGGTGGTCGAAGTGATTGACGCTGTACTGACCGAATACAAAAACCTGCGTTTGGCCAAAGACACTGGCAACGCACACGGGCAGCACGAAACATTCATCGACACTCTGCGCCGCGTGGGCATCGAGCCATTTAAAGTCGCTGCTAATAGCGCGCGGTTTGTAGACGCGCATGCGCTGGCCGCCTGAAAATCAAAGATTAAATACTATGAATTTAATAGCAAACTATCCAATATACACGTCGGAAAACCTAGTGAAAATCTTGAAAATAACCAATGACACAGATGTGAACAGCCTGCAAGCAGAGCTTGGCAATGCAGACGTTGTTACGCTGCATTTCCCTAAGTTCACAGACGGCCGTGCGTTCAGCCAAGCCGTGCAGCTGCGCCGCCGCTTAGGCTACGAAG
>JANPDG010000249.1:0-5660 GCA_031431335.1 Polaromonas sp.
CGCAACGGTCACGGCGTGTCTGCCTCCGCTCATGTCCCCCGCCCTGCGGGCTCCTCCTTTACTTCGCTGCGACAGACACACCGTGCCCGTTGCTACGAAAGGAGGCTTACGCAGGCCTGCGCGTATTGCAGCTTGAGGAGCGGGTTGCCTGAGCGCTTTGCGTAGGTAAAGGAGGAGGCCAAAGGCCGGGGGACACGAAGCAAAGCGTTCAGGCAACTCGCGCCGCCGCACGCAATGGTGCAAAACGCCCGAGCAGTCCAATCCAACGTAATAAGAACACATAACAATACAGCTCAAAGCGGAATGTTCCCGTGCTTACGCCATGGGTTTTCAATTTTCTTGTCTTTCAGCATCACGAGTGATCGGCAGATGCGTTTGCGCGTTTCATGCGGCAAGATTACATCGTCAATAAAGCCGCGTGCGCCTGCTACAAAGGGGTTAGCAAAGCGGGCTTTGTATTCGGCTTCTTTGGCAGCTAGCTTGGCGGGGTCGCCTTTATCTTCGCGGAAGATGATCTCTACCGCGCCCTTGGCTCCCATCACCGCAATCTCGGCATTGGGCCAAGCAAAGTTGACGTCACCGCGCAAATGCTTGGAAGCCATCACGTCGTACGCGCCGCCGTACGCCTTGCGGGTGATGACCGTGATTTTGGGTACCGTGCATTCGGCGTAGGCGTAGAGCAGCTTGGCACCATGCTTGATGATGCCGCCGTATTCTTGGCTGGTGCCGGGCATGAAGCCGGGTACATCGACAAAGGTAATGACGGGAATGTTGAACGCGTCGCAAAAGCGCACGAAACGCGCCGCCTTGATGGATGATTTAATATCCAAACAACCTGCTAGCACTAGCGGCTGGTTGGCGACAATGCCTACCGTCTGCCCGTCCATGCGCGCAAAGCCAATGAGAATGTTTTTAGCGTACTCGGGTTGCAGTTCAAAAAAGTCGCCATCGTCCACCGTTTTGACGATCAGCTCTTTCATGTCGTAGGGTTTGTTGGCGTTATCGGGCACCAGAGTGTCCAGGCTCATGTCCAGGCGCGCAGCCGGGTCGCCACTGGGTCGCACGGGGGCTTTTTCGCGGTTAGACAGCGGCAGGTAGTTGTATAAACGGCGCAGCATCAGCAGCGCCTCTACATCGTTTTCAAAAGCCAAGTCGGCCACACCGCTTTTGGTGGTGTGGGTGATGGCGCCGCCGAGTTCTTCGGCGGTCACTTCTTCATGCGTCACGGTTTTCACCACCTCGGGGCCGGTGACGAACATGTACGACGAGTCTTTGACCATGAAGATAAAGTCGGTCATGGCGGGCGAATACACCGCACCGCCCGCGCTGGGCCCCATGATCATGCTGATTTGCGGCACCACTCCGCTGGCCATCACGTTGCGCTGGAACACGTCGGCATAGCCGCCCAGCGATGCCACGCCTTCTTGAATGCGCGCGCCACCCGAGTCGTTCAGGCCAATCACTGGCGCCCCCACCTTCATGGCCTGGTCCATCACTTTGCAAATTTTCTCGGCGTGCGCCTCACTAAGTGCGCCACCAAACACGGTGAAGTCTTGGCTGTAGACAAACACCAATCGCCCGTTGATCATGCCGTAACCGGTGACCACGCCGTCGCCGGGAATCTTTTGGTCTTGCATGCCAAAGTCCACGCAGCGGTGCTCGACAAACATATCCCACTCTTCAAAGCTGCCTTCGTCCAGCAAAATTTCTAGCCGCTCACGTGCGGTAAGTTTGCCTTTTTTGTGCTGTGCGTCAATGCGCTTTTGACCACCGCCCATGCGAGCGAGTTGGCGTTTGGCTTCAAGCTGTTCTAGGATGTCTTGCATAACTATTCTCTTATTTCAATATGTCTAAATTACTATTTATTTCATAGCTGCTTGAGCATTATTTACTTGGGTTTCAAGCAGATTACGTGCTGCAGTAGAGGCTGCTAGCTCACCATTGAGCACTTTTTTAGTTAACTGCGGCAAAAGCGCCTGAACCTGCGCATTTTGCTTAAACGCTTGCTTCAAACCCGCCTCAATCCGCTCCCACATCCAGGCCAGTGACTGCTGCTGCCTGCGCTGCGCCAGCTTGCCGCTTGTGGTTTGTAGATTTTTAAACTTCGATACGCTCTGCCAAAACTCTTCAACACCCGTGCCCAGCAAAGCCGATAGCTGCATAGCTTGCGGATGCCACACGGCATCGTTATGCAACGCATGCGCCGGGTTACCCTGCTGGCCGAACAAGCGCATAGCCGATGTGATCTGCGCCTGCGCACGAGTGGCGGCATTTTTGTCAATATCGGCTTTGTTAATCACCACCAAATCCGCCAGCTCCATCACTCCCTTTTTTATCGCTTGCAAATCGTCCCCCGCGTTGGGCAACTGCATTAGCACAAACATATCCGTCATACCCGCTACCGCAGTCTCGCTTTGGCCCACACCTACAGTCTCCACAATCACTATGTCGTAGCCCGCCGCCTCGCACACCAGCATCGCCTCGCGCGTCTTCTCGGCCACGCCGCCCAACGTGCCGCTGCTGGGGCTGGGGCGGATATAGGCTTTGTCATGCACCGAGAGTTTTTCCATCCGCGTTTTATCGCCAAGGATGGAGCCGCCGGAGATAGTGGACGATGGGTCGATGGTGAGCACGGCGACACGCTGGCCTTGTTCGATCAGGTACAGGCCGAGTGTTTCGATAAATGTCGATTTGCCTACGCCAGGCACGCCACTGATGCCTAGGCGAAATGATTTGCCAGTGTGGGGCAACAAAGAAGTCAACAGCTCGTCGGCCTGTTCACGATGGTCTGCGCGGGTGGATTCGAGCAGCGTTATCGCTTTGGCCATAGCGCGGCGTTGCTCTTCGGCAGTACCTCCTACCACTAGATCGAATAATTTCAAACCCAGTTCTCCAACGCTAAGCCCTGCACACGCTCAAACTCCCGCATATTGTTCGTCACCAGCACAGCGCCTGTTGCCAGCGCGTGCGCCGCAATCCACTGGTCGTTCTCGCCAATCACGTTGCCTGCGCGTTCTAACTGATTGCGCAAGGTGGCGTAATGCCACATGACGCTGTCATCCATCGGCTCCACAGACAAACTGCTTAGAAAAAGCTCCAAGGTTTCTTTGTTCTTCTCATATAAACGACTTTTAGCTACGCCGTAGGCCAGCTCGGATGCCACAATCACTGACACACTGATCTCGTCTTTATCCATCTGCCTGAATTTCTTGATTACTTCTAATGACCTGTTGGCAATGATGTAAATGCAGATATTGGTGTCCAGCATGTATTTCATGGAAACATATCCCCACGCGTGGTTTGCGGCATGGGTGTGGGGCGCTGCAATACAAAGCCTGGCTCAAACTCAAACGCCATCAGAGCATCTTCCATTGCCGCCCAACGGTCTTTTTGCATGGGTGTAAGCACCACGCTATTGCCCATTTTTTTGATATGCACCTGCTTGCCTTCAAAGCGAAACAGCTTGGGCAAACGCACAGCTTGGCTACGGCCATTCATAAATAATTGCGCGGTTTCAATAACTTCCATAGCTGCTCCTTTAATTGCGTTGAAATTGATATAGTCCAATGATATATATCATTTACCGCAATGTCAAGCCAACGCCTTCTTAATCTGCTCCAACACATCCTTAGCACTCACAGGTATCGGCGTACCCGGCCCGTAAATGCCCTTCACGCCTGCTGTGTACAAAAAGTCATAGTCTTGCCGTGGGATAACGCCGCCCACAAAGACGATGATGTCGTCTGCGCCTTGCTTTTTTAGCTCGGCGATGATGGCGGGGACTAGGGTTTTGTGGCCTGCAGCTAGTGTGCTTACACCTACGGCGTGTACGTCGTTTTCAATCGCTTGGCGGGCGCATTCTTCTGGGGTTTGAAATAACGGGCCCATGTCTACGTCGTAGCCTAGGTCGGCGAAAGCGGTGGCTACTACTTTGGCACCTCGGTCGTGGCCGTCTTGGCCTAGCTTGCTGATCATCACGCGGGGGCGGCGGCCTTGGGCTTCGGCAAAGTCGGCTATGTCTTTCTTGAGCTGGTTCCAGTATTCCATGGTGTCACCTTGGCTTGCGTCTGCGTCGTAGGCTGCGGCGTATACACCGCTTACTTTGTGGATGTCGGCGCGGTGGCGGCCGAAGGCTTTTTCTAGTGCGTCGCTTACCTCGCCTACCGTGGCGCGTAGGCGAATGGCCTTGACGGTTAAATCCAAAAGATTGGCTGTATTGCCGTCGGCATCTTTGACATCTGGGTGACCTGCTGCAAAAGTAATAGCAGACAATGCAATATCCACGTCGGAAAACTTGCGTTTTTCTTTGATACTTTTCAACCGCGCTATCTGCCCCTCCCGCACAGCCACATTATCAATATCCCGTGCCTCAATCGCATCCTCCGTCTTCAGCTTGTACTTATTCACCCCCACAATCACATCTTGCCCACTGTCAATGCGCGCTTGCTTTTCTGCCGCTGCCGCCTCAATCTTCAGCTTGGCCCAGCCGCTGTCCACGGCTTTCACCATGCCGCCAATGGCCTCGACCTCTTCAATAATTTTCCACGCGGCATCGGCCATGTCTTGCGTGAGCTTTTCCATCATGTAGCTGCCGGCCCACGGGTCTACCACCGCGCCGATGTGCGTTTCTTCCTGGATGATGAGCTGCGTGTTGCGCGCTATGCGTGAACTGAACTCTGTAGGCAGTGCAATGGCTTCATCAAACGAATTGGTGTGCAGCGACTGCGTGCCGCCAAACACTGCCGCCATCGCCTCAATGGTGGTGCGCACAATGTTGTTATACGGGTCTTGTTCAGTCAGCGACCAACCTGATGTTTGGCAGTGCGTACGCAGCATCAAACTCTTAGGCTGTTTAGCATCAAAGCCCTTCATAATGCGGCACCACAGCAGGCGCGCAGCACGCATTTTGGCCACTTCTAAATAGAAGTTCATGCCAATAGCCCAGAAGAAGCTGAGGCGCCCGGCAAACTCGTCCACGTCCATGCCTTTGCCAATGGCCGTCTTCACATATTCCTTGCCATCGGCCAGCGTAAAGGCCAGCTCCAGCGCTTGGTTAGCGCCCGCCTCTTGCATGTGGTAGCCGCTGATGGAAATTGAATTGAACTTCGGCATGTTCTTAGCCGTGTATTCAATAATGTCGCCAATAATGCGCATGCTGGGCGCGGGCGGGTAGATGTAGGTGTTGCGCACCATGAACTCTTTAAGAATGTCGTTCTGTATCGTGCCACTGAGCTGCGCCTGCGTTACGCCCTGCTCCTCTGCCGCTACGATGTAGCCCGCCAGCACCGGCAGCACCGCGCCGTTCATCGTCATGCTCACGCTTACTTTGTCCAGCGGTATCTGGTCAAACAAAACCTTCATGTCCTCCACGCTGTCAATGGCCACGCCCGCCTTGCCCACATCGCCCGTCACACGTGGGTGGTCAGAGTCATAGCCACGGTGCGTCGCCAGGTCAAACGCCACGCTTACGCCCTGCCCGCCCGCAGCCAAAGCCTTGCGGTAAAACGCATTCGACTCTTCAGCCGTAGAAAACCCCGCGTACTGCCTAATAGTCCACGGCCGCACCGCATACATCGTGGCCTGCGGGCCGCGCAGGTAGGGCTCAAAGCCGGGCAAGGTGTTGGCGTGCGGCAGGCCCGCCACATCCTCCGCCGTGTACA
>JANPDG010000250.1:0-2894 GCA_031431335.1 Polaromonas sp.
GCCCATCGACTGGGCCAGGTCTTTGATGGCCTCGATAAAGCTCATGCCGTTGTGCTCCATGAGGAAGCTGATGGCATTGCCGTTTTTACCGCAGCCAAAGCAATGGTAGAACTGCTTGGTGGGGCTAACGCTAAACGATGGTGATTTTTCGCCATGAAAAGGGCACAGACCGGAGTAATTTGCACCTGCTTTTTTAAGCTGCACATGCCTGCCCACAATTTCCACCACATCAGCGCGGGCGATGAGCTCTTGGATGAAACTATTGGGAATGGCCATAGCGATAGTTTAGTGTGCAAATGGCACTGCAGGGCTGCTAACAGCGTGCAACTCCTAGCCTAGCGGCTAAGGGCTATGGCGCGCTCGTGGCGTTCGCGTTGGCCTGAGCCTCGACTGCGCGGGCCCAGAAATTGCTCAAATCAGCGTCGTCGCCCCGCTGGCTGTGGCGCTTGGAGACGATGCGAATGGTGCTTTTCTCCCAGTTTTTTTCGTCGTCAAATTTTTCGAGCAATATGCGGTGCACGTCGGACCACGGCATGGGCAGTGATTGGGTGGTGCATGCTGATATGCGGGTGCGCAGCGGATAGTCAGTTTGCAGCTCTCGGCTGAGCATGTGCATTTGGGCAATCAAGCGAGTGAGGCGGTTTTGTAGTGGTTCGCCCAGCGCCTTACCGGGCATGAGCACGGCGTAGATATTGTCAGTTAGCTGGGCATAGGTGTCCTCTTGGCGAAACACCGTGCGCAGCACGCGCACTATGCGCTCGCTGCCAGGGACTTGGCTTGCACCGCCTAAATAGGGCAGATCAGGCTGTGTGACTTGGATATAGACTACGGCCAAATTAATGTCTAGCGACCCTGCGTGCTCCCAAAGAGGTCTGGCATTGTCTTCGTAAGCACGAGGTATTACAAAGCCCGTTAGAGGGTCAAGCTGCTGGCGCGTGTGCTGCGTGACGGCGTGTGCATCACGCGTTCTGGCGCGTAACATTAATGCCAACAGCAACACTGGTACCTCGAACGCCAAGGAGTACAAAGGCCAGTAATAACCTATAACAGCTTTCGGCTGCAAACCAAAACCTTCTAGAGTGCTTGCAATAATAAGCACAGTTAATGGTATGTACGCCAGCATCCACAGCTTAGCGGGCAGCTCACCAAGGCGCAATCTGGTCCTCACTATGCGAACCACAATGATCCAGTTCAGCACCATGGGCAGCATTAGGCCAGCGCTATATATCAATATATTGTTTGCAACACACAAAGCAGCCATGCCGGCTACAGTGAGAAGGCTGCTAATCCACACCAAAGCTGTGAACCGGGGCTGCAGTTTTTGCGGCTCGAAGGCCACATAACAAAACATGATTTGCAGCCAGATACTTGCAAGCAAGCTAATGTGGATGGATCGCTCGGGCCAAAAAGTCGCATGAGGCCAAAGTAAATAGTTGGCTAACCCAGAGTAGGCTGCCGCGGTGAGCGCAGCTGACAGCGCATAGGCGCTATACCACGCATAGGCCGTATCGCGGTACACCAAAGCCAAACCCATGCCGATCATTGCTACACACAACACCAGCGCGGTTGTAGCGATACTACGAATCAAATGGTCTAGGCTATCGTTTAACCCATCTTCTAAACTGTGAAGCTGTAATGGGGTGCTAAACGCTACACTGCTGGCTATTTTGAGAAAAATAACATGTTTACCCACCGCCAGCGCAGGCAGCACAAACTGGGGATGCAGGCCGCGCACAGGCCAGTCGCGGTGAGCCACTCTGTCGCCAGCCGCTTGCATAGTCCAAGTGCCGCTGTCACCTGCACCTGCACTTACACCTGAACCCGCTCCTGCATCCACCCCTGTATTGGGCAGGTACAGCTCAACTCTGTCCAAATACGGTTTGGGCAGCTTGATGGTCCAGCCTTGAGGCTGGGAGTTGACTGACAGTATTAACTTTACCCACAGTGATGCACCATCTTTAGTGGGGTAGGTCGCTCTGGAATCGAAGGCTTGCCAGCTTGAGCTAGGGATGGCTTGCACTTCGCTGATGGTTTGCGCCTCTGGTGCAATCAAAGCCACAGAACTAAGCACGGTGACGGCTGCAAGCCTTGCTGTGGGCAATGCAGGGTCTTGCGCGAAAGCCCAAGATCCTGCCAGCGCAAGGCAGGCGCACAGCAGCAAGTGCTTTAAACAACGAGTAAGAGTTAACTTCAACATGACGCGCGTACAGTAGCATTTTTTACTCCACATGCAATGCAACTTCGTAAATGCTGCTATTTAGCTGCGTTTAGGGCAGTTGTCCAAGGTAGCTTAAGTCAGCAAACCCAGCAACTACGCCATTTACGCTGCCATTGGTGAGCAAAAGTTGAGTTTTAAATGCTACAAAATAAATAGCAAACTATGTATATTCCGCGTCGGAAAAATGCTTGAAATTTAAGTTAAACACTTGCATGTAACGAGAGATAATCAACGCTTGCGTCGCGTTTTGACTACAGCGGCTTTGCCAGCTGGGCTGGCGCGAGATGCAACCTTGCCGCCTTTGCTGGCCTTGCCGGCATTAACGCCAGCCTTGCTTGATTTACCGCCCGCAGCGCGTATTTTTTTAGGCAAATACAAAACCACGCTTTGCTTGGCTTTGAAGCTAGCGCCTGGGCTGACTTTGTTCCAGTCTGCGAGTGTGGCTGCGCTGACCTTGTAGCGCTTGGCCAGCGTGGCCACCGACTCGGCCTTGCGCAGCTTGACTGACTGTTTGACTAACACGATTTCGGGCGCCAGGCTGATCTGGCCGTTGTCGGCCACTTGCTCGCTCACGTCTTTTTGTTGCGCCGCGCCCCGTGGCACCAGCAGGGTGGAGCCCGCTTTAATCAACATGCGCGGCGGGATGCGGTTAACTTCGCGAAACTGCGTCTCGTTC
>JANPDG010000251.1:0-3200 GCA_031431335.1 Polaromonas sp.
TCGGCGGCGGCGCGGTTTTGGGCTAAATAAATGGCGCTGTTGCTGTGCAGGCCCACATGGTCGTAGTCCAGGCTGTCGGCAAAGGCGAGCTGCTTTTTGCGCGCCAGCGCGTGTTTGCGTGGGACTACCAGCACCAAGCGGTCTTGTCGGTAGGGCTTGCTCTGCAAGTCTCCCAAGCTGTTGGTCGTAAAGGCTTGCGGGTTGCAAATGCCAATGTCGGCTGCGCCATCGGTCACGGCGCGCACGATATCGCCGCTCAAGTGCTCTTGCAGGTCGATGCGCAGCTGCGGGTGCAGCTTGGCAAATGCGCCAATGTCCTCAGGCAAAAACTGCACTATGGCCGAAATGTTGGCATGGATACGCACATGGCCTTTGACGCCGTCGGCATACTCAGACAGCTCGCCCTGCATGCGGTCCAGGCTGAGCAGCACCGTACGCGCATGGTGCAAAAACGTCTCGCCCGCAGGCGTGACCTGTACGCCGCGCGCGTGGCGATACAGCAGGGCCGTGTCTAGCGTGGCCTCGAGGTCGCTTAAGCGTTTGCTCACGGCAGACGGCGCAATAAACTCGCGCTCGGCGGCCTTGCCAATGCTGCCCAGCTCGCACACCGCCACAAACAGCTGCAGCGAGGTCAGGTCGATGCGGCGGGCAAACGATCTTTCCGTGGGGCGGTCGGTGTGTCGGGCTGGTGTGGGCATATTGAGTGGTCAACCTATCGCGAAAAACGACGGTTATGCGTATTTTCGCCTATAAAAGAGGCTTAGGTATCGCAGATGACGATGCCTGACTATCGTTTTTGCGGAGAGCCAAAGCCGTGTATTTCCGCTGTAATACAAAAATTGCAAACCTTTGGTATCTGTTTTGCAACTCTTTTTAACCCTTGAAGACTTTTGAATCGAAGGAATACTTGATGACCTTGAACCACTGTATGCCCAACCGTCGCCACGCCATCACAGCGGCTGCTGCCCTTGTGTCTGCCCCGTGGGTGCGCGCGCAGAGCTTTCCGGATCGCCAGATCACCATCGTGGTGCCCGCGCCGCCGGGCGGCACAGCTGATATATCGGCCCGCGCGCTGGTCGAGCCGCTGGGCAAGGCCTTGGGCCAAAGCATCGTCATTGACAACCGAGGCGGCGGCAACGGCGCAGTGGGCGCGCAGGCCGTGCTCAACGCCAAGCCCGACGGCCACACCCTGCTGATGGCCTACAGCGGCTTTCACTGCATGAGCCCGCACTTGGTCAAACTGCCTTATGACCCGCTCAAAGACCTGCAAGCCGTTTGCAATGTGTACTCTGCCCCGCAGGTGATGGTGGTGCGCAGCTCGCTAGAGAGCATTAAAACCGCACAAGACCTCATAGCGTATGCCAAAGCCAACCCCGGCAAGCTCAATTACGGCAGCTCGGGCAACGGAAGCGTGCAGCACATAGCTACTGAGCTGTTCAAGCAGCTCTCGGGCACGTTTATGACGCATATTCCGTATCGCGGCAGTGGCCCCACCATTGTTGACCTGCTGGGCGGGCAGATTGACCTGACGGTGACCACTGCGCCCTCGCTCATGCCGCATATTCAAAGCGGCAAGTTTCGCCCACTGCTGGTGGCGGGTCCGCGCCGCTTGTCGTCCTTGCCCAATGTGCCTACGGGTGCAGAGCTGGGCTTAAAGGGCTACGAGGTGGACGCGTGGTTTGCGCTGTACACCCACGCGCAGGCGCCCAAAGGGCCTGTGGACCGCGTGGCCGCCGAGGTGCAAAAAATCATGGCGGTGCAGGCATTCAAAGACCGCGCCTCTGGCCTAGGCGCAGAGGCCAACTACCTCGACCCCCAAAAAATGACGGCCTATGCGCAGGCTGAATACACCAAGTGGGGCAATGTGATCAAGACTGCAGGTATCAAGGCCGATTGATCGCGCGCTTGCCTTTGCAATGAATGGATAGGTTAGAGCTGGCAGCCTAGCGCTGTCAGCCTGTGAGCAGACGTGGCCAGTTAAAATATGACTGCGCCGTGCGATGCTCTGTAGCACGTTGCCACCTTATCCGGAGCCATGTAGAGGACTACCATGTATAAAAACCTCGCCGCGAGCATGCTCGCAGCCTGTTTTGCGCTTTCCGTTTCTGTGGCCGTTACCAGCGCGTCGGCCCAAACTCCCGCCACTTCTGCATCTGCCTCAGCCAAAGAGCCTCTCAAAGTAGGCTTTGTGTATGTGGCGCCTTTGACCGATGCCGGCTGGGTGCGCCAGCATGACGAGGGCCGCAAGGCGGTTGAGGCAGCGCTGGGCAGCAAAGTCAAAACCACCTATGTAGAAAACGTGCCCGAGGGCGCAGACGCCGAGCGCGTGATTCGCGAGCTGGCAAGCTCGGGGCACAAAGTGATTTTTACGCCCAGCTTTGGCTATATGGAGCCTACGCTGAAGGTGGCCAAAGATTTCCCTGACGTGAAGTTTGAGTCCATCACGGGCTACAAAACCGCGGCCAACGTGTCGGTGGCCAACGCCCGCTACTACGAGGGCCGCTACTTGGCTGGCATAGCCGCAGGCCGCATGACCAAAACCAATATGGCCGGTTACGTGGCCGGTTTCCCCATTCCTGAGGTGCTGCAGGGCATCAACGCATTTACTCTGGGCATGCGCTCGGTTAACCCTACTGCGCAGGTCAAAGTGCTGTGGCTGAACGCGTGGTTTGACCCCGCACGCGAGCGCGAAGCCGCCATGAGCCTGATGAACCAAGACGCCGATGTGTTGGCCTTTCATACCGGGTCAAACGCCGTGATGGTGGCCGCGCAAGAGCGCGGCAAACTGGCCGTGGCCTACCACTCTGACATGCGCAAAGTAGCGCCAGATGCACAGATCATCGCCGTCACCCACCGCTGGGGCGACTACTACACCCGCCGCGCTAAGGCGGTGCTAAACAATAGCTGGGACAGCACACGAGAGTGGGGCGGCATCAAGCAAGGCATGGTGCGGGTAGAGGGCTTTGGCAGCAAGGTGCCCACCGCTGTAGAAAAAGAGGTGCTAGCGCGCCAGCGCGACATGGCTGTGGGGTCGTTGATCCCGTTTTATGCCCCACGCGAAGCCGTGTTGGACAACGAAGGCCGCACAGTGATTACTGCCTTCACCGCGCTGTCAGATGATCAAATTCTTAATATGAATTATTTAGTCGCCGGAGTGCTAGGAAAGATAGCAAAATAGCAGGGTGAACCTACCCAACGCT
>JANPDG010000252.1:0-2907 GCA_031431335.1 Polaromonas sp.
CGCTGCGCTCATTCGCAAAATGCGCGCTTCGCCAAAAGCTGGGTGCAGACTGTGCAATGCGCTGGCCAGCTCCAGCACCGAACGCACCGTCACCGGGCCATCGTCTTCAGATTCCAGCTCGGTCGCACCGACCACAAATTCACCATTCGGGCGCGGCGCCACATACAACTGATAACGCGGGTGCATCAGGCGCACCGGGCGTTTGAGCGTCACGCCTTTGCACTCAACTCTCAGCACCTCGCCTCGCACGCCGCGCAAGGTGGGCAGCTGTGACTTGCTGCCCGTGCCGCGCGCATCCACGGTAATGTCAAAGCTGTGTTTCTGATCTGCGCAAACGATCGCCTTTGATTCAAGCACTTCAACAGCTTTCGCCTCAAGCCACTGCACACCCAGGCGATCCAGTTCAACCGCCAATGCGGCCATCAGCTGGTCGTTGGCCAGTTGCCCTTCACCCGCCAGATACAAGCCGCCGCTGAAGCGCCCCGCAAGCAGGGGTTCGACTTGCGCCAGCGCTGCAGCGTCCAACGTTTGCACTTGCGCTTTGCTGGCGTCAGGCAGCTTGTGGTGCAGCAGGCGGCTGAAGTGTTCCAGCGATGCACCGTCCTGCGCATGCGCCACCACCAGCGTGCCATCCGTTTTAAAGTAAACCGGACTGGCCAGTTGCGCCAAATACTGTGGCCACAGTTGCAGCGAACGCTGACCCAGTTCAAACACTGCATCGTCAGACACGGCCAGCTCGGCCAGCGGCGACAGCATGGCCGCTGCGGTTTGCGAGGCCGTGTCCAGCGCATCACGAAGCTTGGCGTCGAACAGGCTCACCCGGCAGCCTGCCAAAGCCAGACGCCAGGCCAGCAGGCGACCCGCCAAGCCTGCGCCTGCTATGCCGATGTGGAGTTTTGTCATGATTTGAAATTAAAGCCGGATACCTTTACCGCAGAGGCGCAGAGAACGCAGAGTGCCGCAGAGAAAAGAAAACAGAATATCTTGTATTCCTCTGCCTCCTCTTTCTCTGCGTCCTCTGCGCCTCTGCGTTGAATGCCCGCGCTCCCGCGTTCAAGAATAAATCTCGCTCCCACCTTCGCGAAACTCCTTGGCTTTGACTTGCAGGTCATTGTCAATCTGCTTGATAGCAATCACGCCCGCAGCAGGCGCAAGTGTCGTTGTCGAAGGATTCAGCCGCGCAAACTCGCGCACCTCCTGCGAGATTTTCATCGAGCAGAACTTCGGCCCGCACATGGAACAGAAATGCGCGACCTTGGCGTTTTCTTTCGGCAGCGTTTCGTCGTGGTACGCCATCGCCGTGTCCGGATCAATCGCCAGGCGGAACTGGTCTTCCCATCTAAACTCAAAACGCGCCTTGCTCACCGCGTTGTCCCACATCTGCGCGCCTGGGTAGCCCTTGGCCAGGTCGCCTGCATGGGCGGCAATCTTGTAGGCAATCAAGCCCTGCTTCACATCGTCGCGGTTCGGCAAACCAAGGTGTTCTTTCGGCGTCACGTAGCACAGCATGGCAACGCCGTACCAGCCGATATTCGCCGCACCCATGGCCGACGAAATATGGTCGTAGCCCGGCGAAATGTCAGTGATCAACGGGCCAAGGGTGTAGAAAGGTGCTTCAAAGCAGGCTTCCAGTTGCTTCTCGACGTTTTCCTTCACCATCTGCAGCGGCACATGGCCAGGGCCTTCAATCATCACCTGCACGTCATGCTTCCAGGCGATTTGCGTCAGCTCGCCCAGCGTG
Source organism: Polaromonas sp. (assembly GCA_031431335.1). Taxonomy (GTDB): domain Bacteria; phylum Pseudomonadota; class Gammaproteobacteria; order Burkholderiales; family Burkholderiaceae_C; genus JAAFIP01. The sequence goes on from JANPDG010000252.1 coordinate 1,742, forward strand.
TGCAGCTCGGCAAATTGCGCTTCGTCGTTGGCATCAGCAATCGAGCCGGGACGCAGGCCATCACCCAATGAAAAGCAGATGTCGTACTGCTTCATGATCTCGCAAATGTCTTCAAAGTGCTCGTACAAAAAGCTCTCTTTATGGTGCGACAAACACCACTTGGCCATGATCGAACCACCACGCGAGACGATGCCGGTCAGCCGGTTGGCTGTCAGCGGCACATAGGCCAGTCGCACACCTGCGTGAATGGTGAAATAGTCCACACCTTGTTCTGCCTGCTCGATCAGTGTGTCGCGAAAGATTTCCCAGGTCAGGTCTTCGGCCTTACCATTGACTTTTTCCAGCGCCTGGTAAATCGGCACGGTGCCAATCGGCACCGGTGAGTTGCGCAAAATCCATTCGCGCGTTTCGTGGATGTTGTCTCCGGTCGATAAATCCATCACCGTGTCTGCGCCCCAGCGAATCGACCAGACCAGCTTGTCAACTTCTTCCTCGATGCTCGACGTGACGGCCGAGTTGCCAATGTTGGCGTTGACCTTGATCAAAAAATTGCGGCCAATGATCATCGGCTCGCTCTCGGGGTGGTTGATGTTGTTCGGTATGACCGCGCGGCCGCGGGCTACTTCATCACGCACAAATTCAGCAGTGATCTGCTCAGGAATCGATGCGTTGAACGAGTGCCCTTTTTTCGGCATGCGTTCGGTTGCCAGGCGCTCGGCCAGTTGCGCACGCACCAGGTTTTCACGAATTGCGATGTATTCCATCTCGGGAGTAATGATGCCTTTGCGGGCATAGTGCATTTGCGACACATTCATGCCCGCTTTGGCGCGGCGCGGCACGGGAGCTTTGGCCATGCGCAGGGCGCTCAAGGCGGGGTTATTGAGACGTTCACGGCCGTAGGCACTGCTAATGCCGTCAAGCGCCTCGGTGTCTTGCCGCTCATTGATCCACGCACCACGCAGAGGCTGCAAGCCGCGTGTCACGTCAATGGCCACGTCCGGGTCGGTGTACACGCCTGATGCATCAAACAGGCGCAGGGGCGGATTCGCTTCACGACGGGTGTTCGCGCCTTCAGCCACCAGGGTGTCTGTCAATGACACCTCCCGAAACGGCACACGAATATCAGGACGCGAGCCCTCGATGTAAATCTTGCGCGAGCCAGGAAA
>JANPDG010000253.1:0-9604 GCA_031431335.1 Polaromonas sp.
ATAGGCAGCGCGCCTGCGTCTTCCATGGTGTTATAAAAAATCGGAGCGATTTTGGCACCCAAACACACACCGCCAAACTTCTTGTTAGGAATAAACGGAATGTCTTCGCCCGTAAACCACAGCACGCTGTTGGTGGCCGACTTGCGGCTTGACCCTGTGCCGACCACGTCGCCCACATAGGCCACCACAGCGCCAGACGCTTTGGCTTTAGCAGCCAGCGCGTTGATTTGCGCAATCGGGCCGCGCTTGCCGTCTTCTTCGGGGGTGAACGGTGCGCCATCGCGCTTGTTTTTGAGCATGGCCAAGCCGTGCAGCGGAATGTCGGGACGGCTCCATGCGTCGGGCGCGGGCGACAGGTCGTCGGTGTTGGTCTCGCCGGGCACTTTGAATACGGTCAGCTTGATGGACTGCGGCACTTCGGGGCGTGAGGTAAACCACTCAGCATCAGCCCAGCTTTGCATCACGCCTTTGGCATGTGCGTTACCTTTGTCGGCTTTGGCTTTGACGTCGTGAAACTGGTCAAACATCAGCAAGGTCTTCTTCAGACCCGCCGCTGCAATCGAGGCCACGGCTTCGTTGTCGAGCAAGTCAATCAGCGGGGTCAGGTTGTAGCCGCCCAGCATGGTGCCCAGCAGCTCGGTGGCTTTGGCCTGGCTGATGGCGCTGCACTTTTCGGTGCCGTGCGCTACTGCGGCCAGGTAAGACGCTTTGACCTTGGCTGCGTTGTCTACACCGGCTGGCACGCGGTGGGCCAGCAGCTCTAGCAAAGCGGCCTCTTCGCCTGCGGTGGGCGCCTTGAGCTGATCTATCAACTCGCCCGTTTGCTTGGGCGAGAGTGGCAAGGGTGGAATGCCTAGAGCGGCGCGCTCGGCCACATGGGCTTGGTAGGTTTGCATGAATGCAGATGGCATGGTGAGTTTCTCCTTAACTTTGACTTGACTTTTACTTGACTGCGACGTCTAGCACGCCAGCGGTGGGGTTGGCTTTCATTTGGTCGGCTACGGCTTGCTGCGCGGGGCTCACGCAGTCGTCGGCCAAACGGCGGCCTAGCTTTTCGTTGAACAGCATGGACTTGTTGGCCAGCTGCATAAACACGATGCCTGTTTTGGTGTCTTCCAGGCGCACTGCGCCTGACTTTGCGGGCACGGGCACCACATCGTATTTGGCTTTGCCAAACTGCACATCAAACGCGCCATTGACCTTGGGGTCTGCAGTGACAGTGACGCTCTGGCCATCGCCGCAGCTAATTCGACCTGTGGTGACGATTTGGGCAATTGACAACTGCTCGGGCGACAGATCAGCTCTTGGGGCTACAGCGGATGCAGCGGCTACAGGCGCTGCCTTGGCCGTTGTTTTTGCAACCGACTTGGCAGACTTCGCTGCGGGCTTGGCCGCTTGGCCCCAAGCCACTGCGGACAATGACAATGTGAGCGCGGCGAGGCAAAAGTTTTTTACGTGGTTCATATGCTTGTCCTTATCGAGTGGAGTGGTGTGCATCGTTAATGAAAATACGCTTGCATGGTGCTGGGCAATGTGCGACCCGTTTGCTGCGCACGCTCAATTAATTGCCAATAGTAGCGGTAACTGGCTCTGTCGTGTAATTGACTTAAGTAGCTGGTGGGAGCCCAATCGGCAGCCACTGCCGCTTCGATGATGCGACTGGCAGTCTCAATCTCGCCCTCACTGGGGGCAAACGCCGCAATGATGGGGCGAATCTGCGCGGGGTGAATGCTCCACATGCGGCTGTAGCCCAGCTGGCGACTGGCCTGGGTGGCCGCTGTTTTCAGGGCAGCGGTGTCGGCAAACTCAGTGACAACGCAGTGCGATGGCACTTTGCCATGCGCATGGCAGGCCGCCGCAATCTCCAGCTTAGCGCGCAACACCAGCGGGTGGCTAAACTGCCCCACACTGCCCATCGCCTCGGCGCCAATCGCGCCATGGTGCGACGACACAAAGTCCATCAGCCCAAAGCTGACTGACTGCACGCGCGGGTGCGCTGCAATCTCAAACACTTGGTGCACCGCAGCAGACGACTCGATCAGCACATGCAGCGGGATGTCTGCGCCGCCTGCTGCGTTGATGGCATGCAAAGCCGTTTGCACATCGAATAATCGCTCTACTTTGGGTAGCATGATGTAGTCCACCTGCGCGGCAGCGCCTTTTATGAGCAGGTCAATGTCAGAGGCAAATGACGCATGGCTCACTGAATGCACGCGCACGCCGATACGCGCCACTTTAGTCGCTACGTTTTGAATAGCGGATTTAGCAGTATTGACGTGGGAAATAATCATATTTATATGGTCTATTTCACCGCCCACTGGCGCGCCATCTTCGCAGTCCAGCGTAGCGTCAAACACGCAGGTGCCAAACTCTTCGGTCATCTCGGCCTGCAGCGCCAACGTCTTGCGTATCCGCGCCTCGACACCACTGTAATGGTCACACACTGGCAAAACTACTTTGCCAGTCCCAGACCCTAACAGCACATCGCGCGGGTGTGAAGCTGCCCCCACGCTAGTGACTGCGTGTACTGCGCTGCCCGCCAAGGGGGCTTTCGCAACTTGGGGCGGCCCGGCGTCGCTCATCTTTGCTTAGAGCAAATGCTTCACGCCGTCTTTTTCGCCTTCGAGTTCAGCCAGCGTTTTATTGATGCACTCTTGCGAGAAGGCGTCGATCTCCAAGCCTTCCACAATTTTGTATTCGCCGCCTTCACAGGTCACCGGAAAGCCAAACATCGTGTCTTTAGGAATGCCATATTGACCGTCTGATGGAATACCCATGGTCACCCATTTGCCGTTGGTGCCCAACGCCCAGTCGCGCATGTGGTCAATGGCGGCGTTGGCAGCAGACGCAGCCGATGAGGAACCACGCGCCTCAATAATGGCCGCACCACGCTTACCCACCGTGGGCAAAAAGGTGTCTTTGTTCCACACTTGGTCGTCGATCATCTTGGCTACGCTTTCGACGTCGCTACCGGAGGGGCCTCCTTTTACGGTCGCAAAGCGGTAGTCAGCGTACATCGTGGGCGAGTGGTTGCCCCACACTGTCAGTTTTTCAATATCGGCCACGGCTTTGCCGGTCTTGGCTGCGATTTGCGAGGCAGCGCGGTTGTGGTCTAGGCGCAGCATGGCGGTGAAGTTTTTGCGCGGCAGATCGGGCGCGCTCTTCATGGCGATGTAGGCATTGGTGTTGGCAGGGTTGCCTACAACTAGCACTTTCACGTTGCGGTTGGCTACGGCATTGAGTGCCTTGCCTTGCGCTGTAAAGATAGCGCCGTTGATCGACAGCAACTCTGCGCGCTCCATGCCGGGGCCGCGTGGGCGTGAGCCCACCAGCAGGGCGTAGTCAGCGTCTTTGAACGCGGTCATAGGGTCGCTATGCGCCTCCATGCCCACCAGCAGCGGGAAAGCGCAATCGTCAATCTCCATCATCACGCCTTTGAGCGCTTTTTGCGGGCCTTCAACCGGCACTTCGAGCAATTGCAAAATCACAGGCTGGTCTTTGCCCAGCATCTCGCCACTGGCGATGCGGAACAACAGGGCGTATCCAATTTGACCAGCGGCACCGGTGACGGCGACGCGAACAGGCTTCTTGCTCATGGGAAAAACTCCAAATTTAAAGTGATAAAACTGTGCTGTAACAAAGCCCTAGAGTTTACCCTCGAAAAGCCTGCTTGGTCAATTTGTCTTATGTCTTATATAAGATATGATGTAGTTTAGCCGTTTTAAAACCTTCCCTTCAACCCGACAGTCCATCACCCTCCCCAGCCCATGGCCGCCGTCCCTGCCCCCTCTGTTGATGATTTATCAGTTGCCACACCCGCTTTTAGCCCGCTGTACAGCCAAATCAAAAGCCTGATTTTGCAAAGCCTGCAGTCGGGCGAGTGGAAGCCGGGCGAAGCCATACCGTCTGAGATGGACTTGGCCGCCCGCTACCGCGTAAGCCAAGGCACGGTGCGCAAAGCCATTGACGAGCTGGCCACCGACAATTTGGTGATCCGCCGCCAAGGCAAAGGCACCTTTGTAGCCACCCATGCCGAAAACCATGTGCAGTTTCGCTTCTTAAAGCTGGTGCCCGACGCAGGCGCGCCCGGTAGCGAGGGCCCGGCCGAGCGCGCCATTATTGACTGCCGCCGCACCCGCGCCAGCGCCGACATAGCCCGCGCACTGGCGCTCAAAACCGGCGACGCCGTACTGCAAGCGCGCCGCGTGCTCAGCTACGGCGGCGTGCCCACCATTGTCGAAGACCTGTGGCTGCCCGCCAACCCGTTCAAGGGGCTGACTGCCGAGCGCCTAAGCGACCACCACGGCCCGATGTATGCCCTGTTTGAAACCGAATTTAACGTGCGCATGGTGCGGGCTGACGAAAAAATTCGCGCGGTGCCGGCCACTGACGGCTTAGACACGCTGCTGCAAGTACCGCTCCATACCCCTTTGCTTAGTGTGGAGCGCATTGCCTACACCTACAAAGACGCGCCCATGGAGCTGCGCCGTGGCTACTACCGCACCGACACGCACCACTACCACAACACATTGAGCTGAACAGGGCTTTAGCAACACCCGAGTATCATTAGCGCTATGACACGCACCGCTATCTACTCAGGCACTTTTGACCCCATCACCCTGGGCCACGAAGACGTGATTCGCCGCGCAGCCGGTTTGTTTGATCATGTGATCGTGGCAGTGGCCGTAGCCCACCACAAAAAGACCTTGTTCACCCTAGACGAACGCATCGACCTGGCGCGCAGCAGCTTTGCAGGCCTAGCCGCCATCAAGGTGCTGCCTTTTGAGGGTTTGATCATGGACTTTTGCGCTGCGACCCAAGCATGCGCCGTGGTGCGCGGTGTGCGCAACATGACAGACTTTGACTACGAAACCCAAATGGCCGCCATGAACCGCAAGCTGCGCCCGCAAGTCGACACCGTGTTTTTGTTGCCCACAGCCGACCTGCAGTGCATCAGCAGCACGCTGGTGCGCGAGATCAGCAAGCTGGGCGGCAGCGTGCACAGCATGGTCAGCCCCGCTGTAGCCAATGCGCTCGAAGCCGCGCACCGTCCCGAGCTGCAAGCTTGAAGCCACCAAGGACCCGATATGGCGCTGCTCATTACCGACGAATGCATCAATTGTGATGTGTGTGAGCCCGAGTGCCCTAACCAAGCGATTTATTTGGGCAAAGAGATCTATGAGATTGACCCCCACAAGTGCACTGAGTGTGTGGGCCATTTTGATGAGCCTCAATGCGTGCAGGTCTGCCCTGTGGCCTGCATACCCATCAACCCACAATTCATCGAAACACACGACACACTGTGGCAAAAATACCAGCGACTGCAAGCCAGCGAGCCTTCAGTTTAAATACTTAGCTCACATGCTAAATGTATATTAAGCTCCTAAATAGATAGCTTAAAGTTACAGTATTTATAGCGATAAAGGTTTATGGTGCCTGTTGCACGGCGCAGTTAAATGTATCTAAGCCCCCGCAGAATGTGTCGCAGGCAACACCATGCAAAAGCGCTTGGTCATCGCCGCTTCATCAGGTGCAATAGAGATTCCTTCAACTTGAACAGGAGTTCATCTAATGACTTTTAAATCACGTACTTTGACTGCTTCCGCCGTAATCGTCTTACTCGCATCTGGCGCCGCATGGGCGCAGTCCACCACACCTGCTCCCGCAGGCGCTGCCCCGTCGATGGACAAGCCCGCTGCAGCTTCGCCTGCACCGTCAGACAAACCCATGACGTCCAAGGAAATGTCGGCAGCATTCACCAAAGCCGACGTGAACAAAGACGGTAAGCTGGACAAAATGGAAGCCGAGGGCATTCCAGGTTTAGGCGCACGCTTTGACCAAGTCGACGCTGACGGCGACAAGCTGGTCTCTAAAGTGGAGCTTGAAAAAGCCATGAAGCCGTAATTGGCTGCACTTGCATCAGGCCAGCGTCACTGCTGGGCCTGATACACACACTGGACACCTGCGCGCATGCTGGCACAGGTGTCCTATTTTTTTGTGGCTGCATCTTAAGTACCCCTTAAGTACGTCTTAAATACGCCACGGACACCATGGACAACAGTGCATGCTGGCACCCCCTTTTGACACCGATCAACACGCTCTATTTTTAGATTTTGACGGCACCCTCGTCGGCATAGCGCCGCACCCGAGCGACATCGTGCGCCCCGTTGGCATGCCGCAAATGCTGCACCAGCTGCAACAATTGCTGGGCGGCGCGGTGGCGATAGTGACGGGCCGCAGCATCAGCGACATCGACCATTTTTTGGCCCCCACCGAGCTGGCAGTGGCAGGCGAGCAAGGTGCCCAAAGGCGCGACAGCCTAGGCCACTGGCACCACACCCCCACTGCCTGGACGGCTGCGCAACACGCCTCGCAATACGCCTACATGCTGCGCGCAGCCCAGCTGCTAGAAGCACAACACCCCGCGCTGTGGTGTGAGCCCAAGTCGCTGGGTTTTACCCTGCACTACCGCAGCGCCAGCGCGCTTGGCCCCACCTGCTGGGACGCGCTGTCGCCACTGCTCGCGCACACCCCCGCGTGCACGCTGATACGCGGCCAATACGGCATCGAGCTTCGGCCCAGCGCTGCGGGCAAAGGCGCTGCGGTGCGCAGCTTTATGCAAGAGGCTGCCTTTGCGGGCCGCATGCCCGTATTTGTGGGCGACGATGCAGCCGACGAAGACGGCTTTGAAGCCGCGCAACAAGCTGGCGGCTACGGCATAAAGGTGGGCAGCGGCGACAGCGTAGCGCGCTACCGGGCCAATGGGCCACTGGATGTGCACACCTGGCTGCAGGGCTTGCTGCCCAGCAGCATGGCAATGGCCACATGATAGGCATGAGCCCGCTATGAGCAGCCGCCTATGAGCCGCCTCGTGGTGGTCTCTAACCGCGTAGCCGACCCACGCAAAAGCGCTGCAGGCGGATTGGCGGTGGCGGTGGGCCAAGCTCTAGAGGCTGCAGGCGGCTTGTGGCTAGGCTGGAGCGGCAAAATCGCCCAGCATTCAAACACAGCCGACACTGCAGACCCACCCGTGCACATTCAGCGCACCGGCAAAGTCGAGCTGGCCACCTTTGACCTCAGCGCCCAAGCGCACGACAGCTACTACCTGGGCTACAGCAACGCCGTGCTATGGCCGGTGTTTTTATACCGCTTAGATTTGGCCGATTTTGATGCAGCGTTTTTTGAGGGCTACCGCCAGGTTAACAAACTGTTTGCACGCAAGCTGCTGCCGCTCTTGCGCCCCAGCGACGTGGTGTGGATTCACGACTACCACCTGATCCCCCTGGCCGCCAAGCTGCGCGCCATGGACTGCCAGCAGCGCATCGGGTTTTTCTTGCACATTCCCCTGCCCCCTGCCCCCATACTGGCGGCGATTCCGCAGCACGCCTGGCTGATGGAGCGGCTGTTTGCCTACGATGTGGTGGGCTTTCAGTGCCAAGCCGATGTGCGCCATTGTGTGGACTACGCGCTGCAAGAGCTGGGCGCGCAGCTGGTGTCCAAAGACGAAGGGAGCGGCGCACATGTGCTCAGCGCCTTTGGCCGCAGCGTGCGGGTGCAGGCTTTTCCGATTGGCATGGACGTAGACGAGTTTGCGCGGCTGGGCGAAGGCAAAGAGGCCCAAGCCAGCTACGCCACCCTGCGCGACCAGTACGCCCGCCGCCGCATTTTGATTGGCATTGACCGGCTTGATTACTCTAAAGGCATCCCGCACCGCATTCGCGCGTTTCGCCAGCTACTAGAACAATACCCCGAGAACATGCACCACGCCACCCTGGTGCAAATAGCCTCGCCCAGCCGCGAAACTCTGGGGGCGTATGCCCACATTCGCCAAGAGCTAGAGGGCCTGTGCGGCGCGATCAACGGCGACTTTGGCACACTCGACTGGATACCCGTGCGCTACATTCACCGCACCGTTGCCCGCAAGCGCCTGCCCGGCCTGTGCCGCGCCGCGCGGGTAGGCTTGGTCACGCCGCTGCGCGATGGCATGAACCTGGTGGCCAAAGAGTTTATCGCCGCGCAGCCCGCAAACGACCCTGGCGTGCTGGTGTTGTCGCGCTTTGCCGGGGCGGCTGAGCAGCTCACTGAGGCACTGCTGGTCAACCCCTACGACACCCACGGCACCGCCCAAGCCATCCAACGCGCCCTGCACATGAGCCTGCCCGAGCGCCAAGAGCGCCATCAGGCTCTGCTGGCGGGCATCAGTGAGTTTGATGTGCATTGGTGGAGCCGGAGCTTTCTGAAAGCGCTTGATGGGAATCTTTCGTAGTTCTATTACTATGCTATTAATAGCAAACTATTGAATATCCACGTCGGAAAAGTGCTCGTTTTTCTTCCAAAGATGCTCTGCGCAAGATGGTTCCCGTATTCCCCCTCAGACCAGCCAACTAGCCCTCGCGCCAGAGCGTGCCTTGCTTGGTTTTTTTGTCTTGTACGGGCGCAGGCCGACGGTGCTACTTCAACTACGCGGCTGTCCCCCGTGTTGGCCTAGGGCCAACTACTCCTCCTTGACGCCGCTACGCTGAAGTAGCACCGCCGGCCTGCTTGGTGACTGTTGGTGGACTATGAACGGTGGCCTGCTTGCTTCCCCAACCCAACCCACCGCCCTGGCGCTTGGTGTGTACGGCGTAGCGGCGTCAAGGCGGAGCAGGCGGCCCTAGGCCGCCGCGGGGGACAGCCGCGTAGCCGTACACGCCAAGTGCCAGAGCGGCGTACAAAACTGTGAAGTCAAATTCCCGTACTGCAGAACACAAGCAAGACGCCCTGTCATCTCATCAACCACGTTTTTGGAGAAAAAAATGGCACTTTTCCGACGTGGATATTTAATAGTTCGCTATTAATTCAGTAGTACTAACAATTCAATCAGGCGCTTTGCTAGCTGCAACTGAAGCAAGCTCAGTTGCAGACAGCTGCTCAACATCAGGTGCCGATGGATCAGACACCCTAACCGGCTTAGGCGGCTTGGGCCGAGGCGGTTTACTGGTGTGTACCACCATCATGGCTTTTTCCATCTCGCCTGCGATAAACAGCGGCGCGGCTTTCACGCTGCGCTCCACGGTCTGCGCAATAGCGTCCCGGTGCTCGGCTGAGGGCTTTTTTAGTACCCAGTGAATCACCTCGCTTTTCACGCCCGGATGGCCAATGCCAATCCGCAGCCGCCAATACTGGTCGGTGCCCAGCTGGGCGTGGATGTCGCGCAGCCCGTTGTGGCCTGCATGGCTACCACCCAGCTTAATTTTGGCCTCGCCCGGCACGATGTCCAGTTCGTCGTGGGCTACCAAAATCTCCTGCGGTGTAATTTTGAAATACTTGGCCAACGCCCCCACCGACTTGCCCGACAGGTTCATAAACGTCTGCGGCTGCAGCAGCCACACCGGCTGCCCCGCTACACCGCTTGCGCTAGTCGGTTGCATGCGGGCCACTAGGCCGTAATAGCTTTTATCGTAGGTAAGCGAGCACTTCCACTCCCGTGCCAGCGCGTCGATCAGCCAAAACCCCGCGTTGTGCCGCGTAGCATCATATTCAGCGCCCGGGTTGCCCAAGCCAACAAACAGTTTGATCATGGCCCAATTATCCCTGCACCAAACCAGCGTGTGCGTTTAGAGCC
>JANPDG010000254.1:0-3205 GCA_031431335.1 Polaromonas sp.
GGCAATTTCTAGCGCGCGCCACTCGTCGGTTTGGGCGTTGAGCTGCTGGATAAACGGTACGCTACCGCCTGCCGAGCGCTGGCCCATCCAGTGCATAAAGTCGACCACGCCTGCGTCGACTATCGCCTCGGCCTGCGCTACTGCGGCTTGGCGGCTGGCTTGTGCGGTTTGCACCACGGTAGCCAAGTCGTCTACGGTGTATAGATACACGTCTTCTAACGCTTTGACCTCGGGCTCAATGTCGCGCGGCACCGCCAGGTCGACCATAAAAATAGGGCGGTGCTTGCGCGCCTTCACGGCGCGCTCTACCGCACCTAGGCCAATGATCGGCAGCGTGCTGGCAGTGCAGCTCACGATCGCGTCAAACTCGTGCAGGCGGCTGGGTAGCTCGGCCAAATGCATGGTGCGGGCGTTGGCAAATTTAGCAGCCAGCAGTTCGCCGCGCTCGATGGTGCGGTTGGCAATGACGATAGAAGCAGGGTTTTTGGCGGCAAAATGCGCAGCAGCCAGCTCAATCATCTCGCCCGCGCCGACAAACAGCACGCGAATCTTGGAGAGGTCTTCAAACAGCTGGCCACACAGCCGCACGGCTGCAGCCGCCATGCTGATGCTGTGCGCGCCAATCTCGGTATGGGTGCGCACGTCTTTGGCCACCGCAAAGCTGCGCTGAAACAGCTGATGCAGGGTGGTGCCCATGGCTCCAGCGTCTTCGGCGGCGCGCACGGCGTCTTTCATTTGGCCCAGTATCTGCGGCTCGCCCAGTACCATCGAGTCCAGCCCTGATGCCACCCGAAAGGCATGGCGCGCGGCGTCGCTCTCAAGCAGGCTGTAAGTGTGGCCCTGCAGCGCCTGCGCGCTCAGGCCGCCGCTGGCCGCCAGCCAGTGCAGCGCGTCGTGCGACTGCACTGTGTTGCTCACGCCATATATTTCGGTGCGGTTGCAGGTAGAGACAAGGGTCAGCTCAGGCTCGCCAGAGCCAGTTTTAGACTGCAAAGCTGTGCGCAGGCCGGTCAAAGTGGGCGATAACTGGTCCAGCGCAAACGCGAATCTACCGCGCACGTCGAGCGGCGCAGTGGTGTGGTTAATGCCGAGGGCCCAAACAGACATCTTCACATTATAAAATAGACCCGTAAATCGTTCATTGACTGGTTGCAAAGCCATACATTTGCGCACAAACTGCCTTTTTCGCCACCACGCTTGACCTTTAACTACCTGCCATGGGCTTTTTAGACATCGTTAACCATCTGCTCAACTTTGTTGCACCGGCTGCTTTTGTGGCTTTTTGGATGGTGTTAGTTGTACGGCTTATCTGGAAAAAACGGCAGATTCCCGACGCATTCATTAAACAGTTTGCTATTATTTTTGTAGTGAATTTAGGTGTCTTGGTTATTGGGCTCTGTTATTTTGAGCGGGATGGCAAGATGGCAACTTACTTGGCAATGGTGTTGGCCAGCGCGGCTGTGCAGTGGGTTCGGATTCGGGGTTGGAGGCCGTAGCGTCGTTAAAGATTCAGTGCTCAATACAGGTAGCGCTCTACGTCAGTCAGATCAAGTGTGTGGGTATCCCTCTCGCCAGATGTCAAGGGTATGTCCCGTGCCAGGCGAGAGGGACACCCACACACGCAGACACCAACCCAGCGCATTGAAAAAAACCTGACCCACCAAGCCAAAACATCGCAACCCAAGCAGCAGACACAGCCCCAGGCCATCTCACACAACACGTTTTTGGAAGAAAATAGAGCACTTTTCCGACGTAGATATTCAATAGTTTGCTATGAAATAAATAGTAATAAAGCGATTTGAACTAACGATTCAAGGCGTCTTAGGTGCCGCACCCTAGGCTAAAGTGGGGTCGAGGGTGACGCGCAGTTTGCCGCCTGTCACCTTCACATCGGCTATCCCCATCTTGGCCAGCCTCGAGGCTTGACCACTTTTAAAACCGTAAATCGGCGTGCGCTGCAGCGCCGTTTGTGCCAACACCGAGCCATATTGCATCACGGCGTTAGTCACCTTGTTCGACACACCCTGCAAGGCCAAGTTTTGAATCTGGCTGTCGTCTAAATAGATTTCCCCCGTGGCAGCTTGGTAACGCGGCTTGGCCGATACCACAGCCGTGCCCGTCACCGGCTGGCCCAGCAGGCTCACGGTGGTGTCAAACGCCATGGTGATGCGGTCAGAGTTTTCTGCCAGGCTCACTTTGGGGTTTTGCAGCTTGATGCAGGTCAGTGGTGTGGGGCAGTTTTCTTGGGGAAACTTCGGTGCAATCGCACTTTGAATTTGCGAGGCTGAAAAGTCCAAGGTTAGCTTTCCATCGGAAAATCCGTAGCCGCAGCTGGCCAGCAAAGTGGTGATGGCGAGCAGTAAATACAGCGTGATGCGTTGGGTCATCAGCAGATCATCGCAGAAACCACCACGTATTTTTATGCAATGCGTTTGCCCGTTTCGGTGTTGAACTGGTGCACGCGGTCTGCGCGGGGCAGCACATGCAGGGTTTGGCCAATTTGTGGGGCTACAGTGCCTTCGTCAGCGCGCACGATCAGGTGCTCGTTGCCCAGAGTGCAGTAGAGCAGGCGCTCGGCACCTAGCATTTCGATAGAGTCCACTGTCACTTGCCAGCCCTCGTTGCCAACGTCTAAATGCTCGGGCCGAATACCCAGCGTGTGACCCGCTTGGCTGCCCGGTGCATTGTTGAGCAGGTTCATCGGCGGCGAGCCGATAAAGCTGGCTACAAACGTACTGGCTGGGCGGTGGTACACCTCGTCAGGTGTGCCAAACTGTTCAACGTGGCCGCCGTTTAAAACTAGCATGCGCTGCGCCAGCGTCATGGCTTCGACCTGATCGTGCGTGACGAACAGGCTGGTAATGCCCAGCTCGCGGTGCAGCTTTTGAATTTGCAGCCGGGTAGATGCGCGCAGCTTGGCATCCAGGTTAGACAGTGGCTCGTCAAACAAAAATACCTGCGGTTTGCGCACAATCGCCCGGCCCATGGCCACGCGCTGGCGCTGCCCGCCCGATAACTCGCGGGGTTTGCGCTGTAGAAATGGCGCAAGTTCTAGCATGGCGGCCGCTTTGTCGACCCGCGCTTTGATCTCGGCCTCGGGCACTTTGGCAATTTTCAGGCCGTAGGCCATGTTGGCAAATACGCTCATGTGGGGGTATAGCGCGTAGTTTTGAAAGACCATCGCGATGTCGCGGTCCGACGGCTC
>JANPDG010000255.1:0-5762 GCA_031431335.1 Polaromonas sp.
GCCCGCTTCTATGAGCGTGAAGTTGGCAAAATCGGCAGCGCTTTTGATTTTGGGTTGCGACTTGAGCAGCCACGGGCTCGCCAGCGGGGTGAGCTGCTCGCCAAACATGCGAATAGCGTGGCTGGGCATTTTGGCGGCAGGTCCGTAACGCAGAGCCATGTCGGCATCAGCGGTTTCCATGTCCACCGATACGTCAGACGCATCAATGCGAATATCAATATCGGCGTTTTCGCGCTGAAAAGCCTCTAGCCTGGGAATGAGCCACATCGATGCAAACGACGCAAACGTAGTGAGTGCCACCTGCTTGCGGCCCGTGCTGGTGCGGATCTGGCGCACCGTGTTGTCAATGCGCTCGAGCGAGGGCGCAGTAGCGCCCAGCAGCGCCATGCCTGCCGAGGTCAGCTCGACCGAGCGGGTGTGGCGGTTAAACAGGCTGGTGCCCACCTCATCTTCTAGCGCTTGGATTTGCCGTGACACGGCGGACTGGGTGAGCGCCAGCTCTTGGGCAGCGATGCGAAAGTTCAGGTGGCGCGACACCGACTCAAACGCGCGCAGGTTGCCTGCGCCAATCGGCCGGGTGCGTTGGTGGGTTTGAGAGTGGAGCATGGCGGCTGCCTTTTTTTAGTCAGTTCAGGACAGAGCAAAACGGAGGGTGTCGTTTTGCTCTGTCCCGCAAGGAAGATACGTGTATTCATGCTCAAAGAGCATTAATAGTGTAGTCCGATTTCATTGGACTGGCAAGGCTGCATGCGAGATCATTCATTCCCAGAACACATAAGTCTGGTTATTTAAGGAGTCGTACCTATGCACACCATTCACCACACTCTTTTGGCATCTCGCAGCCCAGCCCACAAGGCTCCCTACGACGCTGCCCACACCCTGCAGACTCAAGACGTGTCTTGCGCCCACAGCGGTTCGTTTGCGCTGCGCACAGGCCGCGCGATTAGCCTGCAGCCGAAGACTGCGTCGACTCTGCGCATCACGCACGGCGCGGCGTGGGTCACGCTGCCCAGCCTGCCGGGTGACCATATTTTGCGTGCGGGTGACAGCTTGCCCATCCGTGCGGGCGACGCTGTGGTGTTGGAGGCGTGGCACAGCCCGAATTGTGAGTCGCTGTACTTTGACTGGGACGCCGCCAGCGTGCAAGTGCTGGCTGCAGACGGCGTGGCCGTGCGCGGGAGCTGGCTTCGATACGTTGAGACTGTGGGTGCGCAAGATGGGCAGCGCAGGGCAGCGGGCTTAAGCAGCCCAGGCCGATCAGCCCATTGGGGCCGATGGGGCATGGTCTCGCCCAGCTACTGCGAAGCGGTGCTTGCGCCCTTAGCTGATTTGCGCGGTGCAGCGGCAGCGGGCGGCTTGGCTGCTGCGCGCTTGGCCACAGGCTTAGGGGTTTTGGCGCTGGGCAAACTGCTAGACATGGCTATCTGGGTGGCCACCTCGCGTGCCCGCGCCAGCACTGCCTGAGACAGATGCGATACGCCAGGCAACTGAGCCGGAGAGGGCGCAGATGTAGCAGGTGTGGATTGCGCAGCCTTACCCTCCGCCGTGGCGGTCAACTTGGCGGCAGAGCCGCGCTTGCCAGCGTGCGCGCGCACGGCACACGCGAGCGCCAGCGCAGCCCAGCTATGCATCGCGTCCCGCGAGTCCATGGCGTCTTCAGGGGCGCAAAAGTAGTTCATCGACCGAGGCTTGCCCTTGGCATCGTAGATAAACATCGCGCAGCCCGCAGCCGCATACTTGCTGCGCGATGCTTCGTCCCCTTTGAGCCACAGCTTTTGACCCGCACCCAAGTCTGCGATGATGGCGAGAGTCAATCCCCCTGTCGAAATACCAAACCCACCAAACATGCGCTTAGGCACACACGGCCCCACACTGGCCAGCAGCTCACAGCAGTAATCCGCAAATTCTTTGTCTGTAGACATGGTGCGATGCTAATGTGATTGCAGCATTTTGCCAACCGCCTTGTCGGTCGATAATGGGGCCCATGCACACCACAGCCCTTGTTTTATTCTCCGGCGGCCAAGACTCCACCGCGTGTCTGGCCTACGCGCTGCAAAAGTTTGACCGGGTCGAAACGGTGGGCTTTGACTATGGCCAGCGCCACAGCATCGAGCTGGTGCAGCGCCTGACTGTATTGGCGCAGCTGCGCAGGCTGTATCCAGTGTGGGCAAGCAAGCTGGGCGAAGACCATGTGCTGGACTTGGCGGTGCTGGGCAAGTTAAGTGAAACCTCGCTCACCCGCGACACCGCATTCAAGATGGAACAGTCTGGCCTGCCCAACACGTTTGTACCCGGCCGCAACCTGCTGTTTCTCACGCTCGCCGCAGCCATAGCCTACCGCCGCGACCTGCAAGTCATCGTCACAGGGGTGTGCGAAACCGACTTTTCTGGCTACCCCGACTGCCGCGACGACACCATGAAGGCCATGCAGTTGGCCCTGTCGCTGGGCATGGACAAACGCTTTTTAATCGACACGCCGTTGATGTGGATCGACAAAGCGGCTACCTGGCAAATGACACACAGTTTGGGCGCGGCATCGGGCGAACCAAGCGGCGGCCAGCAGCTGATTGACTTGGTGGTGGAGCACACCCACACTTGCTATTTAGGCGACCGCACCCACCGCCACGCCTGGGGCTACGGCTGCGGCACCTGCCCGGCTTGCGAGCTGCGTGAGCGGGGGTGGGCTCAATTCATTTCACTATGATAATAATAGCAAACTATTGAATATCCACTTCGGAAAAATGCTTATTTTTTTCCAAGATGTGTGTTTTGAATAGGGGCTGTCCAAACATCACTCAGACGCAAACTGTCCCTCATTTTTCCCCTTGAACTGCGCATAAAACGCCTTGATAACCACCATGTCTTTGTCGATGTCGCCGCTGGGGTAAAACACAGGGCCGAGGCCAGCGCGCTTTTGGGGGTAGTCCATGTAGGCCATGACGATGGGCACTTTGGCGGACAGGGCGATGTAGTAAAAGCCTGTCTTCCAGTACCGCGCCTTGCTGCGTGTGCCCTCGGGCGGGATGATGAGCTGAACTTTGCCGTCGGCGGCGACCAGTGCCTCGGCAGATGCAGCTACCAAGTTAGTCGACTTCTCGCGGTTCACTGCAATACCGCCCAGCCACTGCATCAGGTTATCAAAAGGCCAGTTAAAAATGCTTTGCTTGCCCATCCAGTACATGTTCATACCTAAGACATAGGCCACCATGAGGGTGTAGGGCAGGTCCCAGTTACTGGTGTGGGGCGCGGCAATCAGCACGGCTTTGCGTGCCTCGGACGGCAAGCTACCTTCGACCTTCCAGCCTGCAAGCTTGAGAAAAACGATGGAGAAACCACGCAATACAGTGTTGACAACGGGCGTGGTGAAGATGGTGCGGTGCATGGCGACAAGTATCGCTGATCTAAGTGACACTTTGAAGCCTAAGTTTACTATATTTTTAATAGCATACTATTGAATATCCACGTCGGAAAACTGCCTAAAAGTCACCTAAAACTATATTCTCAAGATACACATCACGCTTTGCGCATCATCCCGTCCAAGCCCGCGTCCCATTGGGCGCCCGGCAGCACCGTGGCCAGCGCGGAGTCGGACAGTGCAAAGGTGCTGCGCAGTACGTGGGCTACCACGCCTCGGTAGTCGTGGTGGGCTGGCAGGTCGCGGTTCTCGTTCAAGTTGCCGCGCGCAAGCCCCGTCCACTTGCCGTGCCACTTGCCGCCTTGCACGCGGTTGCCCACCAGCCACAGCGCGTTGCCAAAGCCGTGGTCGGTGCCTTTGGTGCCGTTCTCGGCACTGGTGCGGCCAAACTCGCTCATCACTACGATGGTGTCGTTGGGTTCGCTAAATTCCAAACGCAGCTGCGCGATGCCGCGTGCGAGGTTAGCCAGTTTGTCGGCCAATTGGCCTGTGGCGTTGCCTTGGTTGGCATGGGTGTCCCAGCCGCCTGCGGACAAGAAGCCTAGTGACAAGCTGCGGTCGTTGCGCATGAGCGTGCCCAGGTGCTGCGCGTCCAGCTGCAGGCCCACGGGGTCGGCTGCGCCGTTGCTGGCGGCGGCCATTTGGGCGTTTTGGGCGGCGGTGTTGGCAGGCGTGCCGTCTTTGTCCAGTTTGCGGTTCATCATGTTGGGTTGCTCGCGCATCGCACTGGCTTTGCGTGCGTCCATGGCGGTTTTTTCTGCGCTAAGCTCTTTGGCGCTTTGCATGCGGCTGTCCGCGCCTTGGCGAAAGGCGCTGCTCACGGTGTCGTTGCCTGCATACAAGTCGAGCAGCGCTTGGCGCGTGCTGGCGTTGGCTAACACGCCTACGCGCTCTGCGGCTTGGCCTTGGGGGATAAGCTTGATTTTGGCGTTGCCAGCGAGGATGGCAGGGTTGGCCTCACCTACGCCCAGCGCGGTGGGCAGTTTGTTCAGGCCCGCTAAGTTGTTAATCCAGCCAGCGGCGCCGCTGGTTTTGCCGCTGTGGCCGGTTTCCATTTGGTACTGCGCGTCAAAGTGTGAGCGGTTGGGTGCAGGCATACCGGCTGCGGGTACAAAGCTGAGCACGCCTTGTTGCCACAGCGGCATCAGCGCCGACATGGCAGGGTGCAGGGCAAAGGTGTCGTCAAGTTTGAGCGCGGTGGTGGCGCTGCCATCGGGCGCGGCAATCGCGATGGTGGGGCGCAGTTTGTAGTAGTCGGCATCAGCATATGGCACAAAGGCCGATAGACCGTCATACGCACCGCGCAAAAACACCACGATCATGCGGCCTTGGCCTGGCTTGGCGCCACTGGGCGCAGCCTGCGCCCACACGCGGGGCGCGCTAGCCAGCGCGAGGCCTGCGCCCAAGGTACGCAGCAAGTGGCGGCGTGACAGCAGAGGGTTTGACGTGGTGTTGTACATAGCTTGTTCCAAAAGGTCAATATAAAGTGATGTTGAGGTGTCAATAAACAGATGCAAGTCCTACGCTATTTGCTCATAAAGTCGGGGCTGGCCAGCAGCAAGCCGCTGCGCGTTGCAGGGCCCTCGCGGGCGATGCGGGCGCGGTTGGCCGCGCTTAAAAACGGCTGCAAATATACGGGCTCAGTCATGCGGGCGCCTTGGTTGATGGCGTAGTCGGCGCGGCGGGTGAGCGCCTCGGGTGCGAGCCAGGTGGCCGCGTCGGTTTTGTAGCCATCAGGTGTGGGCCATGCGTGCATGGGTTGGCCTGCTTGGTTTAAAAACCCCAGCGTTTGCTGCACGTCACGCGGATCTTTCACGCCGCCTTGCGCGGTGAGCACCGAGCAGGCGTAGTCAAACGGTGTTTTAAACAAAGTGTTTTCGGACTTCCAAAACTCGGGCGATGTGATGATGGCCTGCATCACTGCGTGTATGTCGCCCTGGGTGCGGGTGAAGGTGCTGGCCAGTTGGGCCAGCAGAGCGGGGCTGGGTTTGTCAGACACAAAGGTTTGCGCCAAACGCAGGGTCACGCGCCGCGCGGTGGCGGGGTGGCGCGCTAGCATGCGAATGGCGTCTTCACCTTCTTGCACACCGTTGTTTTTGAACGTGGTGCCCAGCAGCACTTTGTCGCCCGTGTCGTGCTGGCGCGGGTTAAAGGCAAATCCTTTGCCTTGGGCCAGGGGCACTGCCCAGCCGGTCAAAATACGGGCCAGCTCGCGCACATCGGCTTGGCTGTAGCCACCGCCCACGCCCAGGGTGTGCAGCTCCATCAGCTCTCGGGCGTAGTTTTCGTTAATGCCGCGCACATTGCTTTGCGCTTGGTCAAGGTACAGCAGCATGGCCGGGTGGCG
>JANPDG010000256.1:0-1505 GCA_031431335.1 Polaromonas sp.
AGGTTCGGAAACTATTACCCTCGGCGGCGGCTGCTTTTGGTGCACCGAGTCGGTCTATGTCGGCGTCAAAGGCGTGCTGGATGTAGAGTCCGGTTACAGCAACGGCGAGGCGATTAACCCCACGTATGAGCAGGTGTGCACGGGCCACACGGGGCACAACGAGGTGGTCAAGCTGGTGTACGACCCAGCCATCATCAGCACGCGCGAGGTGCTGGAAATATTTTTTGTGATTCACGACCCCACCACGCTCAACCGCCAAGGCAACGACCAAGGCACGCAGTACCGCAGCGGCATTTATTACGCCACCCCAGAGCAAAAAGAAGTGGCCAGTAGTGTGATAGCCGAGGTGACTGCGTCTAAACACTACGCCAGCCCCATCGTCACCGAGGTGCTGCCGCTGGCCAACTACAGCGCGGCTGAGGCGTATCACCAAGACTTTTTTGCCCGCAACCCTACCCAAGGCTACTGCGTGGCGGTGGCTGCGCCTAAGGTGCAGAAGTTTCGCAAGACGTTTGCGCGGCTGGCGAAATAGGTGTTTTAGGTGATGTGTTTTAACCGCGCAAATTGCGCGTGCTGGCCTGCGCAAAATAAAACCATTCGTTGCCCGCCACCGCCGCCGGGTTAGGAAACACGATATAGCCATCTTGCGGCGCGTTAATGGCCGTGCCGTCCGCGCGTGTGCCAATCAGCTCGCCGCGTATTAAAGGGTCGTAGCTGGCCCACGGCTTGGCAAACGTGTCGTCAGCGTGCAGCCTGTCGGTTACTTCCATCAGTTTCAATAGCTTAATGTCGTCACGCGGCGCTGGGCTGGGCGCGTCAATCAAGCCAAGGTGGGCCAGCGTGGCCACTATGGCTTGGTAAGCCACCTGGGGCGCTGCCGGGTCGTCGTGCTGGCCGCACTCTAGCGTAATGCCCCAGCCGCCTTGTGTGCGCATGTACTCGGTGGTGCCCACGCCGTAGCGCGGGTCGATGCTGAGCAGGTGGGCGCGTTCGCTGGGCGCGGTGCGCGCGAGGCGCTTTTTCACGCCGTCGGCATAGGTGCTTAGCCAGCCCTCCACAATGCGCTGGGGCCCCAGGCGGCGGGCCAAGGCTTCCTCGCAGGCGGCGTGGGCAAAGGGCTCTAAATCATCTGTATTGTCCTGCGGCCCGAGCATGGCAAACGGCTGGCCCACTGTGTGAAACGAGTGCAAATCCAGCAGCACATCGTGGGCTGCCAGCAGCGGGCACAGCACATTGGCAATGCGGTCCTCAAAGTCTTGCGGGGCCGCGTTAGGGTACAAGTTGCGGTTTAAGTTGCGCTCGCCCATGCGCTGCTTTTTGGTGTAAGCCAGTGGGTTGGTAATAGGCAAAAACGTCACTGCCCCGCGCACCAGTTCCAGCTTGCCAGCATCCATATCAGCCAACACCCGCTCTATACCCCGCGTGCCGCCCACCTCGTTACCGTGCACCGCGCCCAGCACGATGAGCTTGGGGCCAGGCTCGAGGGCGGTGAATTGGTGGGTGCG
>JANPDG010000257.1:0-9577 GCA_031431335.1 Polaromonas sp.
AGACATCATGGAGCCGAAGGTGCCGCCGTTACTGATGGAGAAGGTGCCGCCGGTCATATCTTCCATGCCCAGCTTGCCTTCCGCAGCTTTTTTACCGAATTCTGCAATCTTCTTCTCAATATCGGCAAAGCTCATTTGGTCTGCATTGCGCAAAATGGGTACGACCAAGCCGCGCGGGCTGCCTACAGCGATACCGATGTCAAAGTAGCCGTGGTAGACGATGTCATTGCCGTCAACTGAGGCGTTGAGCACGGGGAATTTTTTGAGCGCATGGACAGCGGCTTTGACGAAGAAGCTCATAAAGCCCAACTTGCAGCCGTATTCTTTTTCAAACTTCTCTTGAAAACGTTTGCGCATTTCCATCACCGGGGCCATATTGACTTCGTTAAACGTGGTCAAAATCGCGTTAGTCGATTGCGACTGCAGCAAACGCTCGGCAACGCGGGCACGCAGGCGGCTCATGGGCACGCGCTGCTCTGGGCGCTCGCCCAGGTCAACTGCAGGTGTCGTGACTTGTGGCAAGACTTTGGTCGGAGCACCGGTGGGGATCGCTACAAATGCAGCGGGTGCTGGTGCACCGCCAGCCACTGCGGCCAATACATCGCCCTTGGTAACGCGGCCATCTTTGCCGCTGCCGGCCACAGAGCCTGCAGCAAGGTTGTTATCCGCCATGATCTTGGCGGCGGCTGGCATGGCCACGCCGCTCATTGCGCCACCGGTTGCGGCTGGGGCTGTTGACGCAGCGGCCGGGACAGACGCTGCGGCAACGGCTGCCGTAGCAGCAGCGGGTGCGGCGTTTGCACTGGCAGTAGCCGCAGTGTCGATGCGAGCGATCAATTGCTCAGCCACTACGGTGCCGCCACTGGCCACCACGATTTCGGCCAACACACCGGCGCTGGGCGCGGGTACTTCGAGCACGACTTTGTCGGTTTCGATTTCGATCAAAATTTCGTCGATAGCGACGGCTTCACCGGCTTTCTTTTTCCAGGTCAGCATAGTGGCCTCGGCCACGGATTCAGACAGCTGGGGAACTTTAACTTCTACGATTGCCATTTTTATTCCTAATAATGAGAGAAGAATTTTTTGAACGCAGAGGGCGCGAAGATTACGCAAAGAACGCAGAAGAAAACAAAGAAAATAAAACCAAAATTAAGAAATACATAAACTAGATTTACAACTATTGTTTATTTCTTTTTTGGTATTCTTTTGCGTTCTCTGCGAATACTTTGCGACCTCTGCGTTGTGGTATTGCGCTCTTGAATTAAATTTATTTAGTTAAAACAAAACCTTTGAGCTTTGCAAATGCGCCATCGACCAGCGCTTTTTGCTGCTCTTGGTGCAAGTGCGCATAGCCAGCTGCAGGTGACGCAGAGGCTGCACGGCCTGAGTAGCCTAGCTTTTGGCCATCGGTCATGTTCTCGTGAATATTGTGTTGAATGAAGAACCACGCGCCTTGGTTTTGTGGCTCGTCTTGGCACCAAACGATGTCTGTCAAGTTAGGGTATTTTTTCAGCTCAACAGCAAACGCCTTGTGCGGGAACGGGTAGACCTGCTCCACGCGGATGATGGCAGTGTCGTCAATGCCTTTTTCTTCACGCTTCTTCACCAAGTCGTAATACACCTTGCCTGAGCAGGCGATCACACGCTTGACCTTTTTAGCGTCCAGCTCTTTGTTCTCTGGAATCACGGTTTGGAAACCGCCCTTAGTGAACTCAGACAGCGGCGATGCAGCGTCTTTGGCGCGCAGCAGCGACTTGGGCGTCATGATAATGAGCGGTTTGCGCAAATTGCGAATCATCTGGCGGCGCAAAACGTGAAAGATCTGGCTGGCCGTCGTAGGTTGCACGATCTGCATGTTGGCGTCTGCCGCCAATTGCATAAAGCGCTCTAAGCGTGCCGAGCTGTGCTCTGGGCCCTGCCCTTCATAGCCGTGTGGCAGCATCAGGGTGATGCCGTTGACACGGCCCCATTTGACTTCACCACTGGCAATAAATTGGTCAATCACCACCTGCGCACCGTTGGCAAAATCGCCAAATTGGGCTTCCCAAATTACCAGCGTGTTAGGGTCGTTTGATGCATAGCCGTATTCAAAACCGAGCACGGCCTCTTCAGACAGCAGCGAGTCGATGACGACATACGGTGCCTGGCCGTCCGCCACGTTTTGCAGCGGAATGTAGGTGCCAGAGTCCCACTTTTCGCGGCTTTGGTCATGGATGACCGAGTGGCGGTGGGTAAAGGTACCGCGCCCGCAGTCTTCGCCCGACAAGCGCACTGGGTAACCCGATGCAACCAGCGATGCAAAGGCCATGTGCTCACCCATACCCCAATCCACAGGGATGTCGCCACGACCCATTGCAGCGCGATCGTCATACACTTTTTTGACCAAATTGTGCGGTGTTACCGACGCAGGAATTGTCGTAATCTTTTCAGCAATACGCTTCCACTCAGCCATCGGAATGGCAGTATCGCCCGCATCAGTCCACTTTTTGCCGAGGAACGGAGACCAGTCCACCGCGTATTTACTTTTAAAGTTGGTGATGGTAATGTCTTCGGTGTGCTTGCCTTCGTCCATCGCTGCGCGGTAGGCTTTGGCCATGTCGTCGCCAATGGTGTCGCCAAAGCCTTGCGTGGTCAGCTTGTCTGCGTACAGCTTGCGAGTGCCGGGATGTGTAGCAATCTTTTTGTACATCAGGGGCTGGGTGAGCGCAGGAGTGTCTTGCTCGTTATGGCCGAGTTTACGGAAACAAATAATGTCAATCACGACGTCTTTATTGAACTCTTGACGGTACTCTAGCGCCCACTGGGTGCAGAGCACCACGGCCTCTGGGTCGTCACCGTTGACGTGCAACACTGGTGCCTCGACCATTTTGACCACATCGGTACAGTAAATGGTAGAGCGGGTATCGCGCGGGTCGCTGGTGGTAAAACCGATTTGATTGTTGATCACCACATGCACTGTGCCGCCAGTGTAGTAACCACGGGTTTGCGCCAGTGCCAGAGTTTCCATCACCACACCTTGGCCTGCAAATGCAGCGTCGCCGTGCACCAACACAGGCAATACGCTGTCGCCATCTACATCACCACGGCGGTCCATACGGGCACGCACGCTACCTTCCACCACGGGGTTCACAATTTCAAGGTGTGACGGGTTAAAGGCCAAAGTCAGGTGCACCGGGCCGCCTGGTGTGGTCACATCAGAGCTAAAGCCTTGGTGGTATTTCACGTCGCCTGAAGGCAAGTCTTCTGGCGCAGTGTGGTCAAACTCAGCAAACAAGTCTTTTGGCATTTTGCCCAAAGTGTTAACTAGCACGTTCAAGCGGCCGCGGTGGGCCATGCCGATAACGACTTCTTGCACGCCCGCAATGCCCGCTCTTTGCACCAACTCGTCCATACAGGCAATAAAGCTCTCGCCGCCTTCGAGCGAGAAACGCTTTTGGCCTACATATTTGGTGTGTAAATAACGCTCCAAGCCTTCGGCGGCAGTGAGGTTCTGCAGAATATTCTTTTTTTCGTCGTTCGTGAAGCTGGGCTTGCTGCGAATCGACTCGAGTTTTTGTTGCCACCAGCGCTTCTCGTCTTGGTTGGTGGAGTACATATACTCCGCGCCAATCGTACCCGAGTAGGTCTCGCGCAGCGCGTTGAGCAGCTCGCGCAGAGGCATGCTGGTCTTGCCAAAGTAGGTATTGCTGGTGTCAAACACGACTTCTTGGTCGGCGTCTGTGAATCCGTAGTAGGCAGGGTCGAGATCAGGAATGTTCTCGCGCTCGGTGCGCTGCAGTGGGTCTAGGTTAGCCCAGCGCGCGCCCACGTTGCGGTAGGCGGCGATCAGCTGCTGTGCAGAAGTGCGTTTTTTACCCATCGCAGCATCTTGGCTGGCGGTGACGACTTTGGTGACACCTTGTTTGGCGCGCTCAGCAAAGGCGTTGATCACAGGCATATGGGCTACGTCTTGGGCATTAGAGCCGTCGGATGCAGGAACATGCTGGAGCGCGTCAAAGTAGCCGCGCCACGAATCGGGCACAGAACCAGGATTGGCTAGGTAGTTTTCGTACATCTCTTCGACGTACGGGGCGTTGCCGCCAAATAGATAGGTATTGCTACCGTATGCCTGATACACAGACGCTGACATATTGTGCTGACCTCCGTTCCCCTTCAGGGAACATAAGCTGGTTGATAAACCTTCCGCGACACGGCTGAACCGATTGGCGGATGCGACATGGCAAGGAAGGGCCTTAACTCGTCAACGCGGATTGTGACAGGTTTGCAGATCTTTGAAAACCACTTTGGCAAGTTTTAATTCTATTTTCGCAGTCGACATAAGACTACTTTACGGATGACCACAGTGAGCAACGGCCAACACGCGCTATAATCTTGGCTACTACGGTGGCTGTAGCTCAGCTGGTAGAGTCCAGGATTGTGATTCCTGTTGTCGTGGGTTCGAGCCCCATCAGCCACCCCAAACAAATAAAAAAAGCCTGCAAAGTAATTTGCAGGCTTTTTTTGTAGCTGGTTTATAAACCTGCTGAGCACAATTGACTATTCAATAATAGCGTCTGGCGATTTGGCTGTCGGCTTAGCCACTTTGATCTCTGCCTTGAAACGGTCTTTGAGGCTGTTGTAATAAGCCGTCGTCTCTGCATTGCTCCACCACTGGGTGTACTGTTGGCGGTCTTGCTGTGGGTTGCTGCCCTTGGTGTCGCGCTCCAGCAATTTATTGACTTTAACGACTGCATAGCCTTGTGCGCCTAAATCCACGCCGATAAAGGCGGGCAGCTTGGCACTGTCAGCGCGCAATGCAGCCTCAATCACCGGCGCTGGCTGGCGGCTGCTGGTTTGGTCACGCGAGATCACCACGGCCTCGGGTAATGCGGCAGACGCAGGTGCAGCCTTCCAGGCTTCTAGCTTGGCCAAGCCCTCTTTACGGGCCAGCTCAGCGCCTTGGGCTGCTTGCACACGCTCGCGCACGCGGTCTTTGACTTCTGCAAACGGCAAGGTGCGCGCAGCGGTGTACTGCACAACACGGGCCGAGGCCAACTGACTCGGCCCAATCTCAACAGCTTCGGTATTGCGCTTTTTCTCAACTGCGTCAGGTGAAAACACGGCATTCAAAAACTTGGCGTTAGACAATACACCGGCAGCAGCGCCTGCAGCAGGCTTGCGCAACACGCCATTGGCGGTTTTAACTTCTAGCTTGAGCTTTTCAGCAACCGCTTTGAAGCTATCGGCTTGCTCGTAGACACCGTTGGTGAAAGACTCTGCAACTTCGGCAAACTTTTTCTGGGCTTGTTGCTTCTTCAGATCAGCCTCGATCTCAGGGCGCATTTCTTCAAAGGACTTTTGTTTGGGTGCCTTCACATCGGTTAAACGAATGATGTGGTAACCAAACTCGGTCTCCACCACTGGGCTGATATCGCCTTTTTTGAGTGCGTAGGTCGCATCTTCAAATGGCTTGGTCATCGCGCCCTTACCAAAAAAGTCAAGATCACCTCCATTGACCGCAGAGCCTGGGTCTTGTGAATTCTTTTTAGCTACGTCTGCAAAGCTGTCTGGTGCTTTTTGCACTTGGGCCAGCAAGGCATCGGCCTTGGCCTTGGCTTGTTCGCGCTCTGCTGCTGGCGCTGTTTTAGCCGCTGCAATCAAAATGTGACTGGCACGGCGCTCTTCTTTGCTGCTGAGGCTGTCAGCGTTTTGCTTAAAGTAAGCCTGCACATCATCGGCATTGAGCGTGATGGTTTTGCGGATAGATTCAATGTCCAACACCAAATACTCAATATTTGCCTGCTCGGGCGCTTGGAACAAAGCAGGATTGTCTTTGTAAAAACTGTCTAATTGTCCCTCAGTGATCGTGGCTTTGGCCGCAAACTCTGCCGTGACAAATCGCGCCACTTGCACTTCGCGGCGCTCAAAAAATGCATTGAGTGATACATCCGCAATAGCCGGAGTGGTCAAGCCGCTGGCTCCGATACCGGCGAGCACTTGGCGCGATGAAATATCGCTGCGCACACGCGCTTCAAACATCTCTGGACTCATGCCCTGAGCGCCTACCAGCTGCTTGTAGCGGTCCATATCGAAGCTGCCATCGCTCTTGCGCAATGCAGCAACCGTAGGCTCTTCTTGCAGAGCGCGAGTCAGGCGCGTGTCACTGGCGGCCAATTGCAGCTTGGATGCAGCAGCCTCGATCACGCGGTCGCGCACCAAGCGCTCTAATGTGCTGTATTTGGCCTCGGGCGAATCCAACAGCTTAGGGTCAATGTTGGGCGCTGAGCTGCGCACGCGGTCTACTTCGAGCTTGTGGGCAGTGTCCCACTCACCTTGAAGAATGTTCTTGCCATCGACCACGGCGACTGGTTCGCCTTGGTCTTTGAAACGGCTGTAGCCATCAATGCCAAACAACACGAACGAAGGAACGATCAAGATGAACAGCAAAATCTGCATGATCTTGATGTGCTTGCGAATTAAATCAAACATCGCGCTACGCTTTCCTGTCATGCCAGCCGGGCAAATGCTGATGGCTGTGCATGCATAAACTTCAACTACAAAAAAGGCGAACCTGAGTTCGCCTTGTGCTTATTTACCGATGGGATGGTGGGTGATGACGGGCTCGAACCGCCGACCTACGCCTTGTAAGGGCGCCGCTCTACCAACTGAGCTAATCACCCCATCTGATACGATATTTTAAACTGATTTAGTTCAGTGCATCTTTCAATGCTTTGCCTGGGCGGAATTTCGGCACCTTGGCGGCTTTGATCTTGATGGCTGCGCCAGTGCGCGGGTTGCGGCCAGCCCGTGCAGCGCGTTTACCCACTGCAAAGGTACCAAAACCTACTAAAGATACGGTGCCGCCTTTTTTCAAAGTGGTTTTCACTGCGGTGATGGTGGACTCTAGGGCGCGGGTGGCCGCTGCTTTAGAAATGTCTGCATGTTTTGCAATGTGTTCGATCAGCTCAGTTTTATTCATTGTGGCTCCTCAAAGCGATGTGTCGGAAATTTGGGTACGTAAGTTCTAAACCTGCGCGATTGAGAATTCTAGCGGGTTTAGAGCGTGTGCAAGTCACGCCGCAAGAAAATTAACTTATCAGAGCCAATTGTTGGTAAATATTTGCCACAAACCCGCGGCTTTGCGGGTATTTCTGCATTGGGGCGCGGTATTTATCGTTTAAGCAATCTCAAATTTTGTGGCTTACAGCGCAGCTGCAATCGCCTTACCCAGATCGCTCGTGCTCGCTGTACCGCCCATATCGCGGGTCAGTGGCGCACCGCTTTGGGGGGCCAGTACTTTTTCTATGGTGGACAAAATAGCATCGTGCGCTTGCTTGTAGCCCAGGTGCTCTAGCATCATTGCACCGCACCAGATTTGGCCAATCGGGTTGGCGATTTTTTTACCCGCGATGTCGGGCGCAGAGCCGTGCACGGGCTCAAACAGCGATGGGAATTTTCTCTCTGGGTTCAGGTTGGCGCTCGGTGCAATGCCAATGGTGCCAGTGCATGCGGGGCCCAGGTCGCTCAAGATATCGCCAAACAAATTGCTGGCCACCACCACATCAAAATACGCCGGGCGCTGCACAAAGTGGGCCGTCAAAATGTCGATGTGAAATTTGTCGGTGTTGACGTCAGGATATTTTTGGGCCATCTCTTCTACGCGCTCGTCCCAGTAAGGCATGCTGATCGAGATGCCGTTGGATTTGGTGGCGCTGGTCAAATGCTTTTTAGGGCGCGACTGGGCTAGCTCAAAAGCAAACTTGAGCACGCGGTCAACCCCCGTGCGGGTGAACACCGACTCTTGCAACACAAACTCGCGCTCGGTGCCAGGAAACATGCGGCCACCAATGCTCGAGTATTCACCCTCAGTGTTTTCGCGCACGATGTAAAAGTCGATCTCGCCAGGCTGGTACGGCGTGCCATCGCGCTTGACCACGGGCGCGATGATGCCGGGCATGAGCTTGGCGGGGCGCAGGTTAACGTACTGGTCGAACTCGCGGCGAAATTTAATCAGCGAGCCCCACAAAGAAATATGGTCAGGCACTTTGGCAGGCCAGCCAACTGCGCCGTAGTACAGTGCGTCGTGCCCCCCAATTTGGTCTTTCCAGTCGGGCGGCAAATAGTCGCCATGCTTTTCGCAATACTCCCAGCACGAAAAGTCAAAGTGGTCCATGTGCAGGTCGATGCCAAACTTGCTGGCCGCAGCCTCCATCACGCGCACGCCCTCGGGCATAACTTCTTTGCCAATGCCGTCCCCAGCGATGACTGCGATGCGGTGTTTTGCCATGGTGAGATCCTTTTAGAAAGTGAAAATTAAAAGACGAAAAAATTGTGTGCATGGGCCAACAGCTCGCTAGGTGCTTCCTCGGCAATGTAGTGACCGCAGGGCAACATTTGGCCGTCCACGTTGCTTGCGCGCTCGCGCCACAGCGCCAGCACATCAAAGTTTTTAGCTACCACGCCGTGCTCGCCCCACAGCACTTTGACAGGCACGGTGAGCTTTTTACCAGCCGCAATGTCTGCGCGGTCATGCTCCAGGTCAATCGTGGCACTGGCGCGGTAGTCTTCGCAAATGCCGCGTGCGCTACCCGCTATTTGAATGCAGCGCTCGTACTCAGCCATCGCCTCAGGCGCAAACGCGCCCAGCCCTGCGTGGCGCTTACCCATCACTGAGCGAATGTAACGCACCGGGTCAGACTCAATCAGTGCCTCAGGCAACGGCGGCGGTTGAATCAAAAAGAACCAATGCCAATAGGCCGTGGCAAAGGCTTGGGACGTGTGCTCGTACATGCCCAGCGTGGGCGCAATGTCCAGCAGCATCATGCGTTGCACAGCAGTAGGATGGTCGGCAGCCAGCCGATGCGCTACCCGCGCGCCGCGGTCGTGTGCCAGCACCTGAAACTGCGCAAACCCACGCGAATGCATGACTGCTACGGCATCGCGCGCCATCTCGCGCTTGGAATACGCCGCATGCGAGTCGTCAGACGCTGGCCTGCCTGAGTCGCCATAGCCGCGCAAATCCATCATCACCACCGTAAAGCGCTTGGCCAAGTCAGGTGCTACGCGGTGCCACATGGCTTGGCTTTGCGGGTGGCCGTGCAGCAAAAGCAGCGGTGCGCCCTGCCCCGCCTGGTTCAGTGGCCCATTGGTGCGGCACTGCAGCCGCACGCCATCGCGCTCTACCGTAAACGAAGTGAAGTTTGGGTACATGGCTTGCATTGTGCTGCGCTACAGCTGCATAATCAAGCAATAATTGAGCAATACATTGTTTTCAATTTAGAAATAATTAAAAATCGAATCACCATATGGAACGCGCAGACCTTGAACTCGTTGTAGCCATCAAAGACACTGGCAGCCTCACCCAAGCCGCCACCCGCCTGCGCCTGAGCGCGCCTGTGGTGACCAAGCGGCTGGCCGCACTAGAAGCCGCGCTGGGCTTAAAGCTGTTTTTTCGCACCACCCGCAGCGTTGCCCCCACGGCAGAGGGCGATGTGCTGTGTGAGCGCGCTGCGCCGCTGCTGGCCCAGTTTGTGCAAACCGAAGAAGCCCTGCGCGACCATGTGCGCGAAGTCACCGGCCCCATCCGCTTGGCCGCCAC
>JANPDG010000258.1:0-46950 GCA_031431335.1 Polaromonas sp.
GCTATACGCAGTTCAAAGTGCGAGTACCACTGACTCCAGCCCTTGGACTGCGCCTCGCGGTGCTCTGCATTGGCTTTCCAATCAACGATAGCCTGCTCACTTTGCCAATAACTCACGGTGATTCCGAAACCGTCTGCGCCGCGCACGCTCTCTACGCCCAGATAACCAGGCTGCTGGGCCGCCAGCTGCACCATGCGATCACCCATCGCGCCGTAACCGTTGTCTCCATCGGTTCGCTGACTACTGAAAACTACCGTGTAGTACGGTGCCGTTAAACCGAGTGCAAAAGAACTTGCGCCTAGTGTTGCCATGTTTTTACTTATGCAGATTAACTTGGGTTAAGCCACAGTTTTGACAGCTTTGGCCGCCATCTCGCCCATAGCGCGTTTGTATTCAATCGGCATCACTTTGACAAACTTGCTGCGCTGCTCTGCCCAGTTGTCCAGAATTTCGCGGGCGCGCAGGCTGCCAGTCCAGCGGTGGTGGTCTTCCACCAGTTTTTTCAGCATCACGTCGTCAGTTTGGCCCAAGTGCAGTGGGTCGGTTTGATCGGCAGCAGCGGTGACTTTACCTAAGCCCACCATCGCTGTGTTGCAGCGTTTGGCAAACTGGCCATCCACGTCATACACGTACGCCACGCCGCCGCTCATGCCAGCGGCGAAGTTGCGGCCGGTTTTACCCAGTACCACCACTGTGCCACCGGTCATGTATTCGCAGCCGTGGTCACCAGTACCTTCGACCACTGCGGTTGCACCCGACAGACGCACGGCAAAGCGCTCACCTGCTACACCGCGCAAAAAGGCCTCGCCCTCTGTCGCGCCGTACAACACGGTATTACCTACGATGATGTTCTCAGTCGCGTTACCTCTAAAGTCAATGCTTGGGCGCACAATCACTCGACCGCCAGATAAACCTTTGCCGGTGTAGTCGTTGGCCTCGCCAATCAAATACAGCGTGATGCCGCGCGCCAAAAACGCGCCAAACGACTGACCGCCAGTGCCTTCTAGCTGGATGCGGATGGTGTCGTCTGGCAAACCCTTGGAGCCATAGCGCTTGGCTACTTCGCCTGAGAGCATCGCACCTACTGAGCGATTGACGTTGCGCGCCTGCTCGATAAAGTGCACCTTTTCGCCTTTTTCTAGCGCAGGCTTGGCTTTTTCAATCAGCTTCAAATCTAACGCTTTATTCAGTGCATGGTCTTGCACACCCTCGTGCTTGCGCGGCACGTCCGCTGGCAAGTCGGCTTGATAAAAAATGCGGCTGAAATCTAAGCCTTTGGCTTTCCAGTGGGTAATGCCTTTTTGGGTGTCTAGCAGCTCTGCATGGCCGATCAGATCGTCAAACTTTTTAATACCCAGCTGCGCCATCAAGCCGCGCACTTCTTCTGCTACAAAGAAGAAATAGTTAACCACATGCTCTGGCTTGCCTTGGAACTTGGCACGCAACACCGGGTCCTGCGTGGCCACGCCCACCGGGCAAGTGTTGAGGTGGCATTTGCGCATCATGATGCAGCCCTCCACCACCAGCGGCGCAGTGGCAAAGCCCATTTCGTCTGCGCCCAACAGCGCAGCAATCACCACGTCGCGACCCGTCTTCATTTGTCCATCGGCTTGCACGCGGATGCGGCCACGCAAACGGTTGAGCACCAAGGTTTGCTGTGTTTCAGCCAAACCCAGTTCCCATGGCGTGCCTGCGTGTTTGACAGACGACAACGGTGATGCACCCGTGCCACCGTCGTGCCCTGCGATCACTACGTGATCAGCCTTGCACTTGGCTACGCCTGCTGCG
This sequence comes from Polaromonas sp., assembly GCA_031431335.1. GTDB lineage: Bacteria > Pseudomonadota > Gammaproteobacteria > Burkholderiales > Burkholderiaceae_C > JAAFIP01. Next base: position 1,789 of record JANPDG010000258.1, read on the forward strand.
ATAGTGCCCACACCCACTTCGCTCACCAGTTTGACCGAAATATCAGCCGCGCTGTTGGCATTTTTCAAGTCGTGAATCAGTTGCGCTAAATCTTCAATCGAGTAAATGTCGTGGTGCGGCGGCGGGCTGATAAGGCCCACACCCGGCACGCTGTAGCGCAACTGGCCGATATAGTCGCTTACCTTGCCACCGGGCAGTTGACCGCCCTCGCCTGGCTTGGCGCCTTGGGCCATTTTGATTTGAATTTGGTCAGCCGATACCAGGTATTCCGCAGTCACACCAAAGCGGCCTGAGGCTACTTGCTTGATCTTGCTGCGCAGCGAGTCGCCAGCCTGCAAAGGAATGTCAGACACGATGCGGCCTTCACCTAAGCTGGTGCCAATGCTGTCACCGGCTTTGATAACGGGAATGAAGCGCTTGCCTGTGCCAGCAGCCACGCCATTCTTGTTGTTTTCACTTTTCGCAGCTTCCATCTCAGCGCGGTAACGCAGTGGGTCTTCGCCGCCCTCGCCCGTGTTGGACTTGCCGCCGATGCGGTTCATCGCTACTGCCAAGGTGCTGTGCGCTTCGGTACTGATCGAGCCAAGAGACATGGCACCCGTGGCAAAGCGTTTGACGATTTCTTTGGCGGATTCGACTTCGTCAATCGAGATAGCCTTAGCCGGGTCAAACTTGAACTCAAACAAACCGCGCAGCGTCAGGTGGCGCTTGCTTTGGTCGTTGATGATCTGCGCGTACTCTTTGTACGTCGCAGCATTGTTGGCGCGGGTGGCGTGCTGCAGCTTGGCAATGGCGTCGGGTGTCCACATATGGTCTTCACCGCGCGCACGCCAAGCGTATTCACCGCCGGGTTCGAGCATACTTTCCAAAATTGGGTCGTTGCCAAACGCTGCTGCGTGCACACGGATAGATTCTTCGGCAATCTCAAACACGCCCACGCCGCCTACTTGGCTGGCAGTGCCGTAGAAGTATTTGTCGACAAAAGGCTTATCCAAACCTACCGCTTCAAAAATCTGCGAACCGCAGTAGCTCATGTAGGTGCTGATGCCCATTTTGGACATAACTTTATTCAAACCTTTGCCCACGGCTTTAACGAAGTTGTGGACGGCCTTGTCGGCATCAATATCCTTCGTATGCTTGGTTAACTCGATGACGGTTTCAAGCGCCAAATATGGGTGCACAGCTTCTGCGCCATAGCCTGCCAGCAGGGCAAAGTGGTGCACTTCGCGCACGCTGCCGGTCTCCACTATCAAGCCTGCGTTGCAGCGCTCACCGGCTTTCACCAAGTGTTGGTGAATACTCGATGAAGCTAGCAGTGCGGGCACGGGCACGCGCGTACTGTCCATCGCGCGGTCAGACACGATCAACACGTTGTGGCCACTCTTGATAGCGTCTACCGCCTCTGCGCACAGTGAGGCTAATTTGGCCTCTACGCCTTCGCGGCCCCAAGCGGCAGGGTAGGTAATGTCGAGCGTGTAGCTTTTAAACTTGCCACGCGTGTGGGCTGCAATGTCGCGCAACTTGGCCATGTCGGCAAAGTCCAACACCGGCTGGCTGACTTCTAGGCGCAGCGGTGGATTAACCGCATTGATGTCCAGCAAGTTGGGCTTAGGGCCAATAAAGCTAACCAACGACATGACGATCTGCTCACGTATCGGGTCAATTGGCGGGTTGGTTACCTGCGCGAACAACTGCTTAAAGTAGTTGTACAGCGGTTTGTTTTTGTCCGACAACACGGCCAGCGGGCTGTCGTTGCCCATGGAGCCCGTAGCTTCTTCAGCATTGGCGGCCATCGGAGCCATCAAGAACTTCAAGTCTTCTTGGGTGTATCCAAATGCTTGCTGACGGTCTAGCAAATTGTCTTTAGGTGCTGGCAACACGGCGGCCGATGCTGGTACGTCGTCCAGCCGAATGCGCACTTCGTCAATCCACTGACGATACGGCTTGCTATTGGCCAGTTGGCTTTTCAGTTCTTCGTCGTCAATCAAGCGGCCTTGTTCCAAGTCGATCAAAAACATTTTGCCGGGCTGCAAGCGCCATTTTTTGACGATTTTGCTCTCGGGGATGTGGTGCAACACGCCAGCTTCGGATGCGCACACGACCAAGTCATCTTCGGTCAAAATATAGCGCGCTGGGCGCAGGCCGTTACGGTCTAGGGTGGCCCCGATTTGGCGACCGTCGGTAAAGGCAATGGCGGCGGGGCCGTCCCACGGCTCGATCATCGAGGCGTGGTATTCATAGAACGCGCGGCGGCGCTCGTCCATCAGGGTGTGCTGCTCCCATGGCTCGGGCATCAGCATCATCATGGCGTGGCTGATGGGGTAGCCAGCGGCGGTCAGCAGCTCGAGTGCGTTGTCAAACGTGGCAGTATCTGACTGGCCTTCAAAGCTGATGGGGTAAAGCTTTTTCAAGTCGTCGCCCAGCACGGGCGACTTCATTACGCCTTCTCTAGCGCGCATCCAGTTGAAGTTGCCGCGCACGGTGTTGATCTCGCCGTTGTGGGCGACGTAGCGATACGGGTGGGCCAACGGCCACTCGGGAAAAGTGTTGGTCGAGAAGCGCTGGTGAACTAACGCGAGTGCAGACACGCACTTGGCGTTTTGCAAATCGAGGAAGTATTCGCCCACTTGCGTGGCCAGCAGCAGGCCTTTGTAGACAATGGTGCGGCAGCTCATCGATGGCACGTAGTATTCTTTGCTGTGCTTTAAGCCAAGATTTTGAATCGCTGCGCTGGCCGTTTTGCGAATGACGTACAACTTGCGCTCCAGCGCATCAGGCACGGTCACATCAGCACCGCGTGCAATAAAAATCTGGCGAATGATCGGCTCTTTTTCCCGCACAAAGGGCGACATTGGCATGTCGCGGTTCACCGGGACATCGCGCCAGCCAATCACGACTTGGCCCTCAAGCCTTACTGCGCGCTCAAGCTCTTGCTCACAGGCCAGCCGCGACGCATGCTCTTTAGGCAAAAAGATCATTCCCACGCCATATTCACCTGGCGCTGGCAGTTCAATGCCCACTTTGGCCATGTCTTCACGGTAAAAATCGTCCGGCAGCTGAATCAAGATGCCTGCGCCGTCACCACACAACTCGTCAGCACCTACAGCACCCCTGTGGTCCAAGTTTTCCAGAATCTTCAGCCCGTTTTGGATAATCGCATGCGATTTAGCGCCCTTCACATGCGCCACAAAGCCCACGCCGCAAGCGTCTTTCTCGCTGCCAGGTTGGTACAAACCACCGGCCGTAGCCGCTGCAATCTCGTTATTCAAGGCACTCATGTGCTACTCCAGTGATATCCAAAAGGGGAACCCGAGTTTAGTGCACTGCAGCAAATAATTCAAACCCTTTTAAATGGGGTCAGATCACATTTAATATATCCCTATTGATTAAAAATTTTAAATAGGGACATATCAAAATTAATAGCAAACTATTGAATATCTACGTCGGAAAAATGCTTATTTATACTGATATGACTATCAACCTAAGAGGCTGCTATCGGCTTAGAGGGTCGCCCCTTCAAGCCGGGACGAATGCGTTTTTGGGTAGTTTTTTCTAATTCAGACAGAAAGTCATCCTGCCCTAAGGCCCCACCGCGCTGCGCAACATGGGTCAAGGCGCGCTCATCTGCACCACTCAAACCTGCACGTACCAGGTCGCCATAAGCGGCCTCACGCGCGAAAGGTGTGTTGCCCAAGTTCCAAAAATGCGAGTGTGGCGTGATCAGTGGGTCGGTTTGCAGGCCCGCATAATGCGCAAAACTGCTCCACGGGTACTGCTGCGGCTCGCTTACCATGCCAGCGCGAACGGGATTCAAGTCGATATAGGCCATGCAGGCCAGCAAATACCGCTCAGTTTGCACCACCGCGCTTTTATAGCGCCCCTCAAACAGCGTGCCCGTGCGCGACTGGCGCTGGTTAAACAGCCGCACATAACTGCGCCCGACTTGCTGCATCATCAGCGACAGCGCGGGCTCCTGCGTGGGTGTGGCCAGTAGGTGCAGATGGTTGCCCATCAACACATAGCTGTGAATCGCCACCTTGTGTTGCCTCGAAGCCTCCAGTAGCAACGCCAGCATGAGACGCTGATCTTGTGCGTCAGCAAAAATAGCTTGGCGATTGTTACCGCGCCAAATGATGTGGTGCGGGTGGTGGGGGAGTGTTAGACGGGGTTGACGGGCCATATTGATATTTTATCGCTATGCGATAAATGTGATCTGACCCCATTTAAAGAGAAATTATTCGCTTTTTTAGCACAAGCGATCGTGTTCTTTGGCAGCAAATCGGTCTGTCATGCCAGCAATGTAATCGGCCACTGCGCGTGGCGTGTTGGTTTGCTGTGCATACGATGCGGGCATGTGCGTGGGCGTGTGCATGTAGGCTGCAAACAGAGTGCGGATGACGGTTTTGGCATTGTCTGTCGTTTGCATTACCTGCAGGTGGCGGTACAGGTTGCGAAACAACCAGGTTTTAACGGCTTGGGTCTCAGTGCGCATGGCAGCTGAGAACTGAACCAGCGGTGGTGCGCGGCGCACGTCTTCTGGCGTGCCGATGTGGTGTGCGTGGAGGGCGTCGCGGGTTGTGTCAATCACGTCAAAGACCTGGGCACTGAGCATCCGGCGGATGACTTCAAATAAGATGCGGCGACCTTGCAAGTTAGGGTACGTGTGCATCACTTGGGCATGGAACCTGGCAAACAGCGGCAAGCTTAAAAGCTGCTCGATCGTGATCAAGCCTGATCGCACGCCGTCGTCAATATCGTGTGCGTTATAGGCAATTTCGTCAGCAATATTCGCCAGTTGCGCCTCTAGGCTAGGCTGTGTGCCGTCTATAAAACGGCGTGCTACGCCCTGGGGCTCGCGCGCTTCTAAGCGCTTGGCATTGGCTGCAGAGCAGTGCTTCAAAATACCTTCACGGGTGTCTAACGTCAGGTTCAGACCGTTATAGTCTGGATAACGTTCTTCTAGCTCATCCACAACGCGCAGGCTTTGCAAATTGTGCTCAAACCCGCCAAGTTCGTCATGGTGCGCGGCCATACATTCGTTGAGCGCGTCTTGCCCGGCATGGCCAAACGGCGTGTGGCCCAGGTCGTGCGCCAAGGCAATCGCCTCCACCAAATCTTCATCGAGCTGAAGCGCCCGGGCAATGGAGCGCCCCAATTGCGCAACTTCTAGCGAATGGGTCATTCGGGTGCGAAACAAATCGCCTTCATGGTTTAAAAAAACCTGCGTTTTATATACCAAGCGGCGAAACGCGGTACTGTGCACAATCCGGTCACGGTCACGCTGAAATTCGCTGCGCTGTGGAGCGTTTTCTGATGACGCATTAAACTGATATGCGTTCGAGGCCCATCGCTCAGACACCGTCGGATACAGACGGCCTCGCGAGAATGTGAACTGTGTTGCGTAGGTCGCGATGGGCATAAAAATTGGCAGTTTCCCGACGTAGATATTAAATAGTTAGCTATATATTCAATAGTAATATGAACTATTTACAAATAAATTCGGACACCTTACGAGCTGTGCAATATGGGTTCAAGCCAAGCCGCTACGCGCAACTCAAGCTGCGCAGCTCTGCGCAATGACTTTGCGCACCAAATCGTCAGGCGCAGGGCGTATTGCTGCGGTGCCCGGCGCATCAATCGTGACAAACTGGATGGTGCCGCCCGTGGATTTTTTGTCCACACGCATCAACTCGATATAGCGGTCTTGAGAATCCATTGCGGTTTCCGCTAAAGCAGGAGCGACGATCGGCAAACCTGCCCGCTCAATCAACTTGGTTAGTCGCGCAACAAATGCGGCGTCTACCAATCCCAAGCCTTGCGACAATCGGGCAGCCATCACCATTCCGCAACCTACCGCCTCACCGTGCAACCATGCGCCATAGCCCATGCCGGCCTCGATGGCATGACCGAATGTGTGGCCAAAATTCAAAATAGCCCTTAAGCCCTGCTCTCGCTCGTCCGCTCCCACCACTTGGGCCTTGATCTCGCAGCTGCGCCGCACGGCATGCGCCAGCAACTGCGTGTCCCCTGCGCGCAGGGCTTGCATATGTTGCTCCAACCAGTCCATCAAGGCCATATCAGCAATGGGGGCGTATTTGATGACTTCTGCTAAACCCGCAGACATTTCACGCGCAGGCAGAGTGGACAGAGTTGCTATATCGCAGACTACCAGCACAGGTTGATAAAACGCGCCGATCATGTTTTTGCCGAGTGGATGGTTAATGGCAGTTTTCCCGCCCACTGACGAATCCACTTGGGCTAGCAGGGTAGTGGGCACTTGCACAAACGGCACGCCCCGCATGTAGCTGGCCGCCGCAAAACCCGTCATATCACCCACTACGCCGCCGCCCAGCGCATAGAGCACAGTTTTGCGATCGCAGCCGTGGCTAAGCAAGGCATCAAAAATCAAGTTCAAAGTTTGCCAAGTTTTGTGCGCCTCACCATCGGGCAGCACTACGGTGTGCACCACATCGTATTTGGCCTTTAGCGCAGCAGCCAAGCGGTGTGCGTACAGCGGGCTTACCACCGTGTTGGTGACAATCAGCGCTGCATGTGCATTGGGCACGGCAGCGTAGGTCTCGCTTTGGTCAAATAAGCCACCCCCGATACAAATAGGGTAAGAACGCTCGGCTAAAGCAATGTGCAAGGTGTGTGCAGAGGATGGTTTCACAGCTTAATTATCCACGGTCTGTTGCGCCGTACGGGCTCGGGTGACTGACTTTTTGCGCCTACCACCAACGGACCGCGCAGTTAACCCGGCATGATCCCGGCCAGCTCTAGCTGCATCATGATCATGTTGACCAAGGTCGCGACCGAGGGACGGCCCGTGTCCACCACAAAATGTGCAGCTTCACGGTACAACGGATCGCGCACCTCATACAAATCGCGCAGCCGCTGCAGTGGGTCGCCCACCTGTAAAAGCGGACGGTTACGATCATGCCGCAACCGTTTAAAAATATCATCCGGATTCGAGCGCAAATAGACCACATGGCCACTGGCGCGCAGGTTGTCACGGTTGATTTGGCGCAACACTGTGCCACCACCTGTCGATACCACGCGAAGCTGCGGGGCTGGCATCGTAGAAACCAAGCTGTTTGCAGCTGATGCATTGCGCACACAAAGATCAGCGATGACTTGCTGCTCAATAGAACGAAAGCTATCTTCACCTTCACGCTCAAAGAACTCACGAATTGAGCAGCCTATTCGTTGCTCAATTTCGTGGTCAGAGTCTATGAATGGAATCTCTAACCGGCGCGCCAATTGGCGCCCAACGGTGGATTTACCTGAACCCGGCAGGCCAACTAATGAAATCACAGTCCAACCAGCCAAAGTACGATTGAAACAACACTTTGGCAATGCGTTAAGCAGATTCTTTTAGCGAAGAGCGCCTTGACCAGAAGATATCATTTTGGGCGTGATAAATACCAAGAGTTCTTGTTTGTTAGAGGTTCGCTGGCGAGATTTGAACAAATTGCCCAAGACTGGTAAATCACCAAGGACGGGAACTCTAGCCTCTGATTCAATTTCATTCAACTCGTAAATACCACCTATCACTACAGTTCCGCCATTCTCAACCAAAACTTGCGTTTTGATATGTTTGGTATTGATCGCGAAACCTGCTGCAGTCGACTGACCTACGCTGTCTTTATTCACATCCAAATCCAAAATGATATTGCCTTCTGGAGTGATTTGAGGAGTTACTTCCAACTTCAAATTGGCCTTACGGAAGGCAATAGACGTAGCGCCGCTGGATGACGCTACTTGGTAAGGCAATTCGGTGCCTTGCTCAATCAAGGCGCGCGTCTGGTCAGCAGTCACTACACGTGGGCTTGACACCACTTTGCCTTTGCCGTCTGCTTCTAATGCACTAAGTTCTAACAAAAGGAAACGATTGGCTGCGGAGCTAAAGATAGACAAACCCAATGTAGCGGCATTGAAGCCGCCCTGGCCTTGCGCTGGCAGATTAAAGAAAGTAGAGCTAAATCCACCAGCACCACCACCACCAGTCGTCGCAGCTGCAGCGTAGCTACCGCCTAAGACCAAACCACTGTTAGGTGTTGAGGTCGTACCTACAATGCCACTACCACCGAGTCGCACTCCCAATGACTTACCAAACGTATCTGAGGCTTCGACAATGCGTGCCTCAATCAGCACTTGGCGCACAGCGATGTCAAGCTTAGAAATAAGCGCTTGGATCGCTTCCAGTTTGGAAGGAATATCTGTCACGAACAATTGGTTTGTACGCGGCTCTGCAATCACGCTTCCGCGTGCTGACAGGATACGGGCATTATTTTGAGCCGTACCACCACTGCCTTGGCCTAACTGCGCAGCAATATCGGCCGCTTTGGTGTAATTAAGCTGAAAAGCTTGTGAACGTACTGGCTCTAGATTTTGCAAAGCAGATTGCGCCTCGAGTTCAGCGCGCTCTTTGGATGTGATTTCATCTTTAGGAGCAATCCACAGCACGTTGCCTGTTTTGCGCATACCCAAACCCTTGGCTTGCAAAATAATATCCAGCGCCTGATCCCAGGGCACATCTTTCAAGCGCAAAGTTACACCGCCCGACACTGAGTCAGATGTAATCACGTTGAAGTTGGTGAAATCAGCAATTACTTGGAGTAAAGAGCGCACTTCAATGTTCTGGAAATTCAAGGACAGTTTTTCACCACTGTAGCCAGGCCCTTTCGTCAGCTTGCCTGGATCGACTTTTTGTTGACGAATTTCGAGCACGAATTGGTTATCGCTTTGGTAAGCGCTGTGCTCCCACTGACCCTTAGGCTCAACCACCATACGAACACGATCACCTGCTTGGAAAGTACTAATCAGCTGGACTGGGGTGCCAAAATCACCTACATCCAGACGACGGCGCAAGCCCTCAGGTAAAGTAGATTTCAAAAATTCAACCACCAAATTTTGACCTTGCTGCTTGATGTCTACGCCAACTTGGTTATTCGCTAAATCAACAACCAAGCGACCAGCACCATCCGGTGCACGACGGAAATCTACGTCACGCAATGCCAATGCGTCACGGTTACGGTTCTCAGCAAACGAGACTTGCGACGGGCTGGTAGACGCTGCAGCTGCTGGTGCAGACAGAGGCTCCATGAAAACCAATAGCGATTTACCCTGGATCTCAGTTTTATACGGTGTGGACTGCTTAAGATTAAGAACCAAGCGTGTCCGCTCACCCGCTTGCACCACATTAGCAGATTTAAGGTTTCCTTGATTGATCTCAACCTGAGACCGTCCCAGTGCGTTACCCACACCAGGAAAATCCAACGCGATCCGCGCTGGCGATTGGATCGCAAAGCCCGTAGGCACTGCAGCTAAAGGCTGTGCAAACTCGATACGAACGACTTCTACGCCTCCTTGGATAGAGCCAGCGACCGACTCGATAGTGTTTTGGGCATGTACGACCCATGCGCATGCTGTCAGGCCTACGGCCGCAATAGCGCGCAGCCAAGATTTAGTTGCTTGTCTCATCATTTAGACCTCTCTAGTAGCTGCAAGTTTGCTTGACGCTCGATCCATTCACCGGCAGCATCTTGCACAATTTCTCTTAAAAGCACTTCGGTTTCACTCACTTTTGTGACCTTGCCGTAGTTTTGACCTAAATAACTGCCTACCTTCACTTGGTATAACAAATTATCAATTTTTACCAAAGCAACTTGTTTCCCTGCCGGCAACAAGCTACCCACCAATGCCATACTGTCTAGAGGAAAAGCTTCTAGTGGCTCTTTGCGGCGGTTCAGCTCAGGCGCTACCAAAGCAGCATTGGCAGTAGCTTGGGATGACTCACGTTTAAGGGCCTGAGTTAGCTTTTGGTTACTGAATGGCTCAACTGCAGCTTCTTGCTCGTATGGAGCAGGACTGAATTTTTTAGGTTCAGGAATAGGTACCACGGTCGGTTTAGTGTTGTTGCGTTGCTCCGTCATCCAGCGCTGCAAGTCTTCTTGCTCACCGCCGAAACACCCTGCTAAAACACCAACGCATATTGCAACGCTTGCCAATTTAAACAAAGGCATTAAGGTCATTTCTTGGCTCCCGGTGCAGTAGCTTTGCGCTGCGCCGCAATTTCTTCTTGGTCTAGGTATCGGTAAGTTCTGGCCACAGCTTCCATGCCAAGAGTACCGTCTTTAGCTGGTGTAACCGTCAAATTATTGAGCGTCACAATCCTAGATAAGTTGGCAATATCTGCTGCGAATGAGCCAAGATCATGGTAACGGCCCACTACACGCAATGAAATAGGTAACTCAGCGTAATACTCTTTAACGCTGACGGCGCCAGGCTTGAAATAGTCAAATAACAAACTCCGGCCTAATCCCGCCTGGTTGATATCAGACAGCAATGCATCCATCTCAGCTTTACTGGGCAATTGCTTTTCAAGCTGTGTAACATATTGCTGAACTTGCTCGCGCTGCTTCTTTAGCGCGTCCAAATTCACCGCTTGAACAAGCTTCTTTTTGTAGTCTTCGCGCAAAGTAAGCTCTTTGGCTTGAGAGGCTTTAAGCTCCTCATCTGAGGTGCTCAACCAAGCAAACCATAGACCTACTACGACTAAAACAGTCACGAGCAGGCACAAACCGTAACGAGGAACTGCAGGCCAAGTCGAGGGATCGTTGGGGTTGAGTCCCCGAAACTGCGATGCAACGCGATTGCCCATTGCTGCAAAATCGATATTGACTTTAGGAGTTTTTGCCATATGGTTCTCCTTAAGCTTTTTTGGCTGTGGAAGCCGCTGGAGCAACTGGCGCAACGGTTGGAGATCCGGCAGTTCCAACACTCGCAGATGCGCCCGCCTTGAGCAAGTCCGCAGGCTTGCGAATCTGCGCTTTGATGACAAAATTGGCCACGCGACGCTGGTCGCGTGCACTCAAATTCACACTACCAGCCACAATTTCGACCAACTCAGGCTTGGTGAGCCATGTACTATTATTAGCCAAGGCGCGTAGCAATTCTGAAACACGTTCATTTGACTGCGCAGTACCCGTCATGGACAAATTAGCACCTGTTTGCTTCATAGAGCTAACGTACACTCCGTCTGGCAATTGCTTAACCATTTCATTGAGCAAATGTACTGGCATGTTGCGATCCGATTGCAAATCTTCCACCGCTTGTTGGCGTGCGCGCAAGGCTGCAATTTCGTTTTGCAAATTGGCGACATCTTTGATCTGGTTTTCCAGTATCTTTATTTGCGCCTGCAGAAATGTATTTTTGTCGTTTTGGCTCGATATTTGGGCTTGGTACCAGGCATACACACCACCACAAATCAAGCCACCTAACAAAGCAGCCAAACCAAGTGAGACAAAAAAAGCATCTTTTCTGCGCTTACGAGCCGCCTCTCGGTGCGGCAATAGGTTAATCAGAATCACTGTAAAAACCTCCGCATGGCTAGACCACAAGCACTCAAATAAGACGGTGCTTCGCGACGCATTTTCTTCTCACGAACGCCAGAGCCCATCTCCATGCCTTGGAATGGATCGAGCAATTGGCATGCAAATGTAGTTTGCGCAGTAATTGCCTCAGTCAGGCCGGGTAGCGAAGACGAGCCGCCCGCCAGCATCACGTAATCCACGCGGTTGTAAGGCGTACTGGTGAAAAAGAACTGGAGCGCACGACCCACCTCTTGTGCCAAATTGTCTACGAAGGGGCGCAGGACACCGCTCTCGTAATCTTCTGGGAGCTCACCGCCGCGTTTTTTACCCTCGGCTTCTTCGGGTGAAAATCCATATTGACGGACAATCAGCTGGGTTAGCTGCGCACCGCCGAATGCTTGATCTCTGTCGTATAGCACTTCATCATTACGAATTACCTGCATACTAGTAGTCATTGCACCCACCTCGAACAGTGCCACCATGACATCAACACCTTTATTGGGCAAAGCATCAATGATCCTGCCTGTCGCTAGGCGCGATGCATAGGACTCTACGTCTACGACCACAGGCTTTAAGCCAGCAGCCTCAGCCAAGCCCTGGCGGTCTTGCACTTTTTCCTTGCGCGACGCAGCTATTAATACCTCTACATCGCCTGCGGAGGTAGCGCTGGGCCCCACAACGCAAAAATCTAAGCTAACTTCATCGAGCGAGAACGGAATGTACTGGTTGGCCTCGCCTTCTACCTGCAACTCTAGCTCAGCATCTGACATGCCGCCCGGCAGCACGATTTTCTTGGTGATAACAGCCGAGGCAGGCAGAGACATGGCCACATTTTTGGTTTTGGTGCCGCTTTTTTTAACGACGCGGCGAATGGCATCCGCTACTTCCTCGAATTTTTCGACGTTACCGTCGGTAATCCAGCCTTTTTCAAGCTGCTCGACGGCACAGCGCTCCAACACGAGCGTACCGTCTTTACCGCGACCAAGCTCAACCAGCTTGACACTGGATGAGCTAATGTCTAACCCAATGAGTGGAGCTGGTTGGCTACTAAAAAGCGATGCAAATGGAATCAAATCGATCTCCGCTGGTGTCTATGAATGAGGGACAGTAGCTGAAAAAATGTGCTTCTAATCTTAAGAAAGTACTTCAATGCTATCAGTAAGCATGTTGAACTGCAACGATTTTTCCCTTTTTACTGGTTTATCTGCGTTGTCAAAATCCCACGGTTTATCGTTTCATAGCTCTGTGAATTTAGCCAGCATTTTATGCAAACAGATGTGGATGTGTTGCATTGTTGCAATTGTGCAACAATGCAACACAACTGCTACGGCAGCACGCCTGCTTGCGTTTCTATAATGATTTATGGGCTGTGCTACTGCCCAGCTCATGATAGAAGCATCCATGTCAGACACACCACCCTCATCCCACCATCGACTTCAGCCTGACCAGCGTAAATCTGCCTGGCCGCGTCTATTGCTCAAAGTCACTTTTGGCTTGATCGCATTGGCTGCGGCAGGCGTGGTGGCGCTGATGATGGTGATTGCGACTGCGTTGGCGGTGGCCTTTCCTAATCTACCCGACATATCAGACTTATCAGACTATCGCCCCAAGTTGCCACTGCGTGTGTTTTCAGCCGATGGCGCACTGTTAGGGGAGTTCGGCGAGGAGCGGCGTAATCTTACCCCCATCAAAGACATCCCTAAAGTCATGATCCAAGCAGTGCTAGCGATCGAAGATGCAGATTTTTTCGAGCACAGCGGCGTGTCATACAGAGCTTTTGCGCGTGCAGCTTTAGCCAACCTCAAAAATGCCAAAAGCCAGGGCGGCTCTACCATTACGATGCAGGTAGCTAAAAACGTGTACCTATCTTCTGAAAAGAACTACATGCGCAAGATTTATGAAATCTTGCTTACTTTTAAGCTAGAGCACATGCTCACCAAAGATCAGATTTTAGAAATCTATATGAATCAGATTTTTCTGGGCAACCGGGCTTATGGCTTCTCAGCAGCAAGCGATGCCTATTTTGGCAAGCCCTTGAAAGACGTCACTATTGCCCAAGCCGCTATGCTGGCAGGTCTACCCAAAGCACCTTCGGCTTACAACCCCATTGTCAATCCAGCGCGTGCACGGATCCGTCAACAGTACATCATCGAGCGCATGCTAGACAATGGCTTTATCACCGAAGCCCAGGCGGATGCCGCCAAGATTGACGATATCAAACTCAAAACTGGGCCTGATACCAATCGAGTACACGCTGAATATGTGGCAGAAACTGTCAGGCAGCTGATTTTTAGCCAGTATGGCGAAAGCGCGTATACGCGCGGCCTAAATGTCTACACCACATTGCGCGGCGCTGAGCAGCAAGCTGCATACCGCGCCTTGCGCAAAGGAATCATGGATTTTGAGCGTCGCCAAGCTTACCGCGGCCCCGAAAAGTTTGTGGAATTGCCTAAAGACCCGCGCGAAGCAGAAGAACTCATTGACGAGGCATTGGCTGAGTTCCCTGACAACGACGATATCTTGACAGCCGTAGTACTGGAGTCCAGTGTCAAAAAAATTATTGCCTTGCGCCAAAATAGCGAAACCATCGAAATCACTGGCGAGGGCCTGCGCACTGCGCAGTCTGGCTTATCAGACAAAGCAGCACCCAACCTGAAAATTCGCCGTGGTGCTGTGATCCGTATCAGCAAGACGGCCAAGGGCAGCTGGGAAATGACGCAATTGCCCGAGGTTGAGGGTGCGTTTGTGGCGGTTGACCCGCGCGACGGCGCTGTCCGTGCGCTGGTGGGCGGATTTGACTATGGCAAAAATAAGTTTAACCACGTTACGCAAGCTTGGCGTCAACCAGGCTCGAGTTTTAAGCCTTTCGTCTACTCCGCCTCTCTCGAAAAGGGCTTAGGCCCCGCGACCGTCATCAACGATGCCCCTTTATTCTTTGACGCTGGCGTCACAGGAGGTCAACCTTGGGAGCCCAAAAACTACGATGGCACCTTTGACGGCCCCATGTCGATGCGCAGAGCACTTGCAAAATCTAAAAACATGGTGTCCATCCGAATCTTGCAAGCAACCGGCGCTAAAGAGACTCAAGATTGGATCACGAATTTCGGTTTTGAAGCTGAGAAACATCCTGCTTATCTCACCATGGCGCTGGGCGCAGGTTCGGTCACCCCTATGCAAATGGCTACGGCCTATGCTGTGTTTGCTAACGGCGGCTACCGCGTGAATCCTTGGATGGTATCGAAGATAACGGACCAAAGGGGTAAAGTGTTGCTCGACTTCAAGCCGCAACCCTTGAACGAAAGCATGCGCACGATTGATGCGCGCAATGCGTTCGTGATGAACAGTTTATTGCAAGAAGTCACCCGGTCAGGCACGGCAGCCAAGGCTTCAGTAGCCTTGAAACGCAATGATATTCACGGCAAAACTGGCACCACCAATGACTCGATTGATGCATGGTTCACAGGCTACCAGCGCACTGTCTCAGCAGTCTCGTGGATCGGATATGACACGCCTCGCAAGTTGGGCGATAAAGAAACTGGTGGCGGATTGAGTCTCCCCGTGTGGATTGCTTATATGGAGACAGCGCTCAGAGGCATCCCAGTATTCGAGCCCACTGCGCCCGATGGCCTTTTAAATTTAGGTGGCGAGTGGTATTACGAAGAGTTCTCTCGCGGCACAGGCGTTCGCAGCTTGGGGCTGGAAGCAAGACCTGCAGAACCTGCTGGTGATACCCAAACACCACCTGCTGAAGAAGAAAAGAAGACTATTTTGGATCTATTTAAAAACTAGGACCACTGCTGTTCACTGCTGCGCAGTGAACAGCAGTGCGAGCGAAGACTGCTCGCTGGCATAGCGCGTAAGGTCCGCAAAAAACTCTGACGCATCGCGCGTATTGCGCCAAGCATCACTGTATTTGTAATGAAAGCCCCCTGCACGGGCAGCCAACCACACTTCTTGTAGCGGTTTTTGCAAATTAATGATGATCTGGCTGCGGTTGGCAAAAGTCAATGTGATCATGACGCCCACGCGCTGATTGTCAATATCGGCATCAGTTGCGTCATTAATGCGGTCACAACACGCCTCTACAGCACGCAATAAAGCCTCAGCTTGGTCAACATATTCCAGATCAGTCATAGCAGCACAAATTACAATCAAGGGATGGATTCAAACACACCCATTGTAGATACACCTCAGTCAAGCCCTGTCACCACCACTGCGATAGTAGCTATCACAGTGGTGGCTATGGTACTTTTAGTATCTGGCTGCGGACAAAAGGGCGACCTTTACCTGCCCACTGACCCTGCTGCACGCAACCGAGCCACTTTGCCGCAAGTGCTATCACCCGTGCGCACGACTGACAGCGTGCCGCAAGGCGCATCCACCGCTACTGCTGCACCTGCCGGCCTTCCCGCGTCGGCTGCTTCGGCCGCCCGCTAGATTTATAAGTTAATTTATGACCACCACCCCACTCCCAGGCCACCCCTTTGTAGCGCGTAACGCTGACAGTCTGCATATAGAAAATGTATCCCTCTCGGCGCTGGCCCAACAGCACGGTACGCCATTATTTGTCTATTCCAAAGCCTCCATGCTGTATGCATTAGCAGCCTACCAACGGGGTTTTCAAGGGCGTAATGCACTCATTTGCTACGCTATGAAGGCTAATTCCTCCCTGGCTATATTGCAGCTGTTTGCCCAAGCTAGCTGTGGTTTTGACATAGTCTCAGGCGGTGAACTAGAACGCGTCTTGGCTGCAGGGGCTACACCGTCTAAAATCATTTTCTCTGGCGTGGGCAAGACCCGCGCAGAAATGCGCCGCGCTCTAGATGTAGGCATAGCCTGCTTTAACGTGGAGAGCGAAGCTGAGCTAGAGGTGCTCAGCGAGGTCGCGCTGGCAGCAGGTAAAGTTGCCTCCATCAGCATTCGCGTCAACCCCAATGTAGACCCCAAGACACACCCGTACATATCCACGGGCCTCAAAGGCAACAAGTTTGGTGTGGCCCACGAGCGCACTGTCGAGACCTACCTGCGCGCCGCTGCGCTCAAGGGCCTCAAGGTCGTTGGCATTGACTGCCATATCGGCTCACAGATCACCACCATCACGCCCTACCTAGACGCCATGGACCGCGTGCTAGATTTAGTGCAGGCAGTTGAAGCGGCGGGTGTACCGATCCAGCACATCGACTTTGGCGGCGGTCTGGGCATTCACTACGAAGACGCCATGCCGCCTGCGGCCGACGACTTGTGGGCCCAACTACTGGCCAAGCTAGACGCGCGCGGCTACGGCGGTAAACAACTGATGATTGAGCCTGGTCGCTCGCTAGTAGGCAACGCGGGCGTGTGCGTGAGCGAAGTGCTGTATCTCAAACCCGGTGAGCAAAAAAACTTTTGCATCATCGATGCCGCCATGAACGATTTGCCGCGCCCAGCGATGTACCAAGCCCACCATAGCATCGTCCCCGTTGTCATGCGCCCTGGCGCGACCACCTGCTACGAAGTGGTAGGCCCCGTGTGCGAAAGCGGCGACTGGATTGGCCATGACCGTGACCTGAATGTGCAACAAGGTGATCTGTTGGCGGTATTGTCAGCAGGCGCTTACTGCATGTCGATGGCCAGCAACTACAACACCCGTGGCCGCGCTGCTGAGGTGCTTGTAGACGGCAATCAAGCCCGCTTGATCCGCACCCGCGAGAACGCTGCAGACCAGATGCGGCATGAAATTTTGCTCTAATTTAGCTACGATTACTATTAATTTAATAGCAAACTATTGAATATCCACGTCGGAAAAGTGCCTATTTTTCTTCCAAAAGTAGGCTAGGCAAGCAGAGCGCGCCTTTTCTTCACATATTGCAGCGCCCGCCAGCCCAGCAGGCTGCCTAGGATCGCGGCGTAGACAAACACCTCGGTGAAATTATTTTTGCCAGAGCGCATCCAGAAGAAGTGCAAAATGGCCAGCCCAGCCACCACATACACCAGCTTATGCAGCCATTGCCACCGCTTGGCGCCCAGTGCCTTGATAGCGCGGTTAAACGAGGTAGCAGCCAAAGGCGTGAGCAATACAAAAGCTGAAAATCCCACCAAGATAAAAGGCCGCTTGATAATGTCTTGCACGATGTCGGCCAGCTCAAACTGCATATCGAACCACGAATAACTCAGTAAGTGCAGCACCACATAAAAATAAACAAACAACCCCAGCATGCGCCGAAAGCGTGCGAGTTGCGGGGTCGATGTCATCATTCGCAAGGGAGTAACAGCCAGCACAATGCACAGGCTGCGCAGCGTCCAGTCGCCAGTGGAGCGCACCAAATACTCTGCTGGGTTGGCGCCTAAGTTGTTGGTCACAATACCGTAGACCAGCCACGCAAATGGCAGCAGCCCTACTGTGAACAACACTACCTTGGCTGCAGGGTGCAGCAGCAAAGAACGGTTGAGCGCCATGCTATCGAATGATTTTCAATTCGCGAAGATGCTTAGAAAAACTTCTTAAGATCCATGCCAGCGTACATCGACGCCACCTGCGCTTCATAACCGTTGTGCATCAAGGTTTTACGTTTTTTGGCAAATACGCCACCTTCTTCGCCAATGCGCCGCTCGGTGGCTTGGCTCCAGCGCGGATGGTCCACGCCCGGGTTCACGTTGCTAAAAAAGCCATACTCTTGCGGTGCAGCCTTGTTCCAAGCGGTTTTAGGTTCTTTTTCAGTAAAGCGAATTTTGACAATCGACTTGCCGCTCTTAAAACCATATTTCCAAGGCACCACCATGCGCACGGGCGCGCCGCTCTGGTTAGGAAGCACTTCACCATACATACCAAACGTCAGCAGCGCCAGCGGATTCATGGCTTCGTCCATGCGCAAAGCTTCTACATAGGGCCAATCAAGCGAGCCGCCGCGCAAGCCGGGCATAGTAGCCTTGTCTGCCTGGGTGTAAAACTCCACATATTTGGCATTGCCCAAGGGCTCTACCTTTTTAATCAACTCGCTGAGCGAGTAGCCAACCCACGGGATCACCATCGACCAGCCTTCGACGCAGCGCAGGCGGTAAATACGCTCTTCTTGCGGGCTGAGCTTGATCAGGTCTTCCAGCGTGTATTTGGCAGGTTTTTTAACCAAGCCCTCGATCTCCACCGACCAAGGCTTGGTTTGCAATGTGCCCGCGTATTTGGCAGGATCCGCTTTGTCCGTGCCAAACTCATAAAAGTTGTTGTAGGTGGATGCGTCTTTGTAGTCTGTGACTTTTTCCATCGTCACCGCGCCCGCCACCGCCGACTTAGCGCCAACCAGCGCAGGTAACTTGCCACCACCGGTCATAGCCCGCGCATCGCGCGCGGCCCAGATTGCCAGGGTAGTACCCGCAGCACCTGTAGCGAGCATCTTGAGCATGTCGCGGCGCCCTTGGTAAGCCGCTTGGGATGTGATCTCGCTGGGAATGCGGTGGTTAAACCCATCTTTGAACGTCTGAATCAACATAGAAACTCCCTTAAGTTAAATGTCCGTCGTCTAGCCAGTCTCGATCTTACAAAGTTCCGTAACTGTGCAACCCGCTCAAAAACATATTCACCCCAATAAATGCAAATGTCGTGATGGCCAAGCCAATCAAAGCCCACCATGCTGCCACAGTTCCGCGCAGGCCCTTCATCAGGCGCATGTGCAACCAAGCAGCGTAGTTCAGCCACACAATCAGTGCCCAGGTTTCCTTAGGGTCCCAGCTCCAATAACCACCCCAGGCCTCAGCCGCCCACAGCGCGCCCAGCACGGTCGCAATAGTGAAGAAGGCAAAGCCGACCGCAATCGACTTGTACATCACATCGTCAAGCACTTCAAAGCTCGGTAAGCGCTCAGCAATGCGCTTGCGGCCGAACAAAATACCCGCAACAACCAGTGCTGAGATACCGAAATACACCGCCCAATAGTTGCTCATCCCGCCGCCCGCAGCTGACGTAGGCGACTGGCGAAACACAATCGGCTCAAAACACAACACCACGCCCAGAATCCACAAAGGAGCCAGCTTGTACCATTTCGTCTCGGTAGCTTGCTGTTTGATCAAGTAGGCAAAGCCCACCATCGCCGCCAGAGCAAAGGTGCCATAGCCAATAAAGTTAGCAGGCACATGCAGCTTCATCCACCAGCTTTTGAGTGCAGGCACCAAAGGCTGGATCACATGCGCCTCGCGCACCAGCGTGTACCAGAGCAAAAATCCGACAGAGGCACTGACGATCAACATCACAAAAGCGCCTAAAGATTTGGTTTGGTAGCGCGCCTCAAAGTACAAATAAAACGTCGCCGTTAACCAGCTAAACAGCACGAACACTTCGTACAAGTTAGTTACAGGTATGCTGCCAATATCTGGCCCCAGCAAATGGCTCTCGTGCCAACGTACCATCGTCCCGATTAAGGCCATCGTTACGCCGGCCCAAGCAATTTTGCTACCCAAAGACTCCATCGCGGCGCTTTGCGCTTTGGACAGCATGCCCAGCCAGTAAAAGATGGTGCTCATGAAAAACAGCACGCTCATCCACAAAATAGCGGACTGGCTGGAGATAAAGTATTTGAGCCAAAACACTTTCTCTGCGCGCGCTAAGTCGCCTTGGTAAGCACTCACAGCCAGAAGTGAAAAGACGGCGACTATTAGCATCAAATTGCGCAGCGGCTGCCAAAACCATCCCAGCCAAATCACCGCTGGTGATAGACCGATCAAAATCGATTTGTCATAGAAATCCATCGACCCGCTATAGCGAAACAAGGCGTAGCCAACACCCAGCATGACGACCAATGCGAAAGCCCAGTCAAAGGCACTGCGCTTGGCAAAGTAACCCTCGCTGAGCATCACAGTGGTTGAGCTGGATTTGCCAGTCAAAGTAGTGGTCGCAGTATTCATCAGATTGCACCTGTGGTGTGGGCTGCAGCGCAGGTGCCTGCAGCGTGAAGATTTAAACCTAAGAGCTTGGTTTTTAACATCTCAAATTCCTTGTCGCCATCCATCGTTTTGCGGTTGGTAGACAGTGCCATTTGCGCATTCGCGTTGGCACTGCCATCTGCGGCATTGGTCACCCAGACCCACAGCCTGCGCTCCCGCACATACAGCATAGCAAAAATACCAATGATCAAAAACAAACAACCGGCATAGACAATCCATTTGCCTGGCGCGCGCGCTACTTGGAACACGCTGGCTTGCACCTGGGTAAAGTCTTTGAGTGCAAACGCCATGGGCGCGGGGTAGAAAAAAGCGTCTGACAATGAAATAACTGCTTGCGACATAAAGGCTTGTGTTTTTTCGTCCGGCTCCAGCGGCTTGAGCCCGGCTTGCTCTCTGCTGATCTGCAGCAACTCAAAAATCGCACCGTTCAAAATGCGCACCAATACCTCGCCAGCCCGCTCACGCTCCGCCTCGGGCACACTAGACTCCATAAATCTAGACACCGCCTGCAGGCCAGAGACGCTTTCGTTGTTGATTTTTTCGGCGCCAGCAAACAATGCCAGCGCGCGGCTGGTAGACACAGTCAACTGATCTGCCAGCTCTTTTTTGCCCGGTTCTATCGCCTTGCCTACATAGCGCTGTACAGCCTTGGCGCGCATGTCTGCGTCCAGCAGTGCTACCCTCAGACGCGCAAAACCGTCTAGCTCCCCTTTGTCATCAGCAGGTACGCGCAGATAGCTAAACGGCTCGCTCACTTGGGTGCGCATACCCAGCAAATACAAAGCCTGTCCTTCGCCCTTGTCATTTTTCTCTAATACCGTGGGCAGCATGTAGTTGTGAAACTCAGTCGCCTGGCCTGCGCCATCACGCAACTTATAAGTAATGCTAGGGCCGATATTGCGCAGCTCTTTGGTCGATTTGACTTTGTTCGCTGCGTTCAACGTATTTTCAAAGGATGTACGCAAATCTACTTTTCGTATATCTGCACCCGAGGTGCTCTCACCCCGTTTGCCAAAATTTTCTACGTTAATGACGCGCAGCGCTGTGTACTCTAGCGTCATCTTCTCCAAGCCGTCACCTTTGGCCAGATTAGACTGCCCCCCAATCACGCCTTCAATATCAAAGGCTTTGGCACCCAAACCCATCGGCACCGCACGCAGCTTGACACTCGACCCACCGTCATCAAAGCTACTCTGATAGATCTCAATGCCCTTGTAGCTGGCGGGATGGTTCACCTCCACGCGCGCAGGAATTTTGGCGCCCGTTTCTTTGTCGGTAATTACAATATCGCTGGCAAACAGCTTGGGCATGCCGGTGGAATAATGCTCTACGATAAATTTTTTGAGCTCAATCGAAAACGGTAAATCTTGAATCAGTACACCCCCACTTTGGTTCAAAATAGCAGTGGACGATTGCGCACCTTCGGCCACCAGCAAGTTGCCCCTGAAGGCAAGGTTGCTAGGCGATAGGCGGTGCTGTGGTGCAATGTCGGCAATCATGCCGCCGCCGCCGTAAATTGACTTGCCGTTGAACCACTGCTGCATGCGGATGAACAAGTCACCATCCAGCAAACCGCCCACGCACACCAGCACGATGGCGCTGTGCGCCGCAATATAGCCCAACTTATTTGCAGCACCTGCCTTGGCTGCCACCATAAAGCCCGCTTGCCTGCCGGTAGCGGGATCGCCAAGACGGCTTTGCAGCTTGACCCGCCAACCTGAAGCAGCCAGCGTATTGCCCACGCGCTGGGCTGCTGCTTGGGCGCTCTCTTGCAACACTGCCTCAGCGCGATGCCCAAAAGCTTTGAGGCTTTGTTCACGCAAGTCTTCTTTGTAGACTTTCAGATCTGCCAAAATTTTGGGCGTGTTGCGTGCAATACACAAGCTGGTAGAGAGCACCAAAAATGCCAAGATTAACAAAAACCACCAAGCACTGTAAACCGTAGGCAAGCTGAGCGCCAAAAACACATCGGCCCAAAACGGGCCAAACTGGTTCACGTAGTTGTTCAGTGGCTCAGCCTGTTTGAGCACCGTACCAATGACCGAAGCAATGCAGATCACGCTAAGCAGCGAGATGGAGAACCGCATAGACGACAGCAGCTCCACCGCAGCGCGCAGCGCAAGCGAGGGAGTCTTAAGCCTTAAACCATGGGTAGAAACTGACATAATGCAATTGTCTCAAACTTGCAATAAAAAAGGCAGGCTTCACTCGGAAAGCCCGCCTTTAAGAGGAGGAAAACCTGAACTTTTAGGTTTACAAGTCGTGTTTTAGTTCCAATTAACGCAAACCAGCCACGTAATCTGCCACGGCCTTGATTTCACGGTCGTTGAGTTTGGCTGCGTTTTGTGTCATTTGGACGTTGTTGTTACGGGTGCCATCGCGGTAGCCGCGCAGGGACGAAGCCACATAGTCTGCATGTTGGCCTGCCAGACGCGGATATTGCGATGGAATGCCAGCGCCAGACGGGCTGTGGCAGCCAGCGCAAGCAGCAATTTGACGGTCAGCAATGCCACCTTTGTAGATTCTTTCGCCCAAAGTGACCAGTTCTTTGTCTTTGGCAAAGCCCGGTTTTTGCTTTTGACCCGCTGCCCAATAGGCAATGTTACGCATGTCGTCATCGCTCAGAGTGGCTGCAAAGCCTTGCATGATGGCGTTTTTGCGCTTGCCCGCCTTGAACTCAGTCAACTGTTTGACCAAATACTCAGGGTGTTGGCCGGCCAGCTTAGGATTTTCGGGTGAGCCTGAATTGCCGTCTGCACCGTGGCATGATGCACACACAGCAGTGAATTTTTCAGCGCCTTTGGCCAAATCTGGCTTGACCATTGCGGCTGCAGGTGCCAAGGCACCGGTAGCTGCAGGAGCAACAGGCCCAGCTGCGAAAACAGGGGCTGCCGCGCAGGCAGCGAACAATAAACTGGCAATGAATTTCATAGCTTGTAACAATGACTAGTGTGCAAAACCCTTTGATTTTACAATGCTTCATGCGGGAAATCCCTTCCAGCGTGATTTCCCGGGCTATTTTCGGTCCAATCTTTTGCACCATAGCGCCCCTCCTGGCGCTCTCTCACCATGTCAACTTCAGCGTCTAAAAAATCCTCCAACCCGGGCCCGCGCAGTAAAGCCCGCTCCACGGTGTCGTTGGCCCAACAAGGCAAACTCACCGCGCTCACACGCGCAGCGCCCAGCTACGCTAAGCCTGCTGAGTCCACCGCCGAGGCCAAAGACGCTATGGCCTGGCTGCACACCGCCCGCTTTTTGACCACTGCAGCCCAGTTGCACCATCTGCCGCCGCTGGATATTCCGGAGATCGCCTTTGTAGGGCGCTCTAACGCAGGCAAATCGACCTGTATCAACACCCTAGCGCAGCAAAAGCAGCTGGCCTACGCCTCTAAAACCCCTGGCCGCACCCAGCACATTAACCTTTTCTCTATAGGCCGCCAAGGCACTACAGACGCGGTGCTGGCTGATTTGCCGGGCTATGGCTACGCGGCAGTGGCCAAAGACAGCAAGCTGCGCTGGCAGCGCGTAATGGCCAACTACCTCAAAAGCCGCGAAAACTTGGCTGCAGTGGTGCTGCTGTGCGACCCACGTTTAGGTCTGACTGAGCTGGACGACATCTTGCTCGATGTGATCCGCCCACGGGTAGAAAAAGGCCTGAAATTCGTGATTTTGCTGACCAAAGCAGACAAACTGAATAAAACTGAAGTCGCGAAAGCCTTGGCGATTGCCAAGCTACAAGCAGGCGGCGGTGAGGTGAAAATGTTCTCTGCACTCAAACGGATTGGCGTAGATGACATGGCCCTGCACCTGCGCGCATGGGCCAGCGAACCACTGGTGCGGTCGGTTGACGCAGTGGATGCGGCAGATGTCGCTGAAGATACGGCCTTAGATGCCGCTGAGCTGGACGGCGGTGAAGAGGTTTAATCCGACTTCATATCAACAGAACAGTTTTACCTCACTTTTTAAGCAGTTTTCCGACGTGGATATTCAATAGTTTGCTATTATTTTAGGACTTATCTAGCGTTAAATTGGATTGCTAAGGCAGAGTTGCATACTGCAAAGCCAATGCCTTAAAAGCCTCTGGCTGCCCATCAAAGCCCGTTTCCTCCAACACGATA
Organism: Polaromonas sp.; assembly: GCA_031431335.1. GTDB lineage: Bacteria > Pseudomonadota > Gammaproteobacteria > Burkholderiales > Burkholderiaceae_C > JAAFIP01. The sequence continues at coordinate 26,192 of JANPDG010000258.1, forward strand.
GCCGATACAGCATCGGCCAAGCTGGCAGCAAGCTTGGCATCTAAAAACAGCAAACGGCTGCGGCGTGCCAGCACATCCTCTACCGTGCGTGCATATTCGCAGCGCACGGCGTAGCGCACCATCGCCTCGGTCAAGCCGCCTCCCAGCATGCGGCTGGCACCGGGCAATGCTTGCACAGCGCTTGCTTGGTCGCCGTACAAATGCAAACCCGGTGGCGCACTGAGACTCTCGTGGGCTTGGCTTGCTGCGGTTGATGCGCTCAGGCTCGCAGCGTTGGCGCCGCGCAGCTTAAGGTGGGTTGTCACTCCCGCAGGCGTTGCACCAATCAAGCCCGCTTCAAAGCAACGCGCCAACACATCCTCGGCCATCGCGCGGTAGGTGGTCCATTTACCGCCAGTGACGGTGACCAAGCCCGATTTACTCACCAAAATGGTGTGTTCGCGGCTCAGCGCCTGGGTGCTCTGGCCCTCTTCTTCGGGCGGCTTCACCAGTGGGCGCAGACCTACCCAGATGCTGCGCACATCGCTGCGCTGGGGCGCTTTGCTGAGATACCGGCCCGCTTCGCGCAGCACAAAATCTACCTGCTCTGCAAACGGCTCCGGCTCGCGGGCCAGGTCGTTGCGCGGACTGTCCGTCGTGCCAAGAATAGTTTTGCCCAGCCACGGCACAGCAAATAGCACCCGTCCGTCCTCTGTTTTGGGCACTAACAAGGCATGGTCGGTAGGCCAAAACTCGCGGTCTACCACCAAGTGAATGCCCTGGCTAGGAGCCACCATGTCTTTGACGGCTGTGCCACTGGCCTGGCCGTCCATTTGCCGCAGCTGGTCTACCCAGACACCCGCTGCGTTGACGATGCATTTGGCTTTCACCGTGTAGCTCTGGCCTGTTTCGCTGTCGCGTGCGTTCAGCCCCACCAGCTTGCCCGCTTCATGCACAAAGCTCTCCACAGGGCAATAGTTGACTATCAACGCGCCTTTATCCGCTGCAGTCAGCGCCAATGCGAGTGCCAAGCGCGCATCGTCAAACTGGCCGTCCCAATACTTGACGCCGCTGTTGAGATCTTGGATCTTAATGGTGGGCAGCAGCTTTTGGGTGGTGGCGGCACTTAAAAACTCGGTCCCACCCAGGCCCACCTTGCTGCTCAGCTTGCCGCCCAACAGGTCATACAGCAGCAGTCCAATGCCGTAGAACGGCGTCTCCCACCATTTAAAGCTGGGCATGATAAATGGCAGCGGCTGCGCCAAGTGGGGGGCGTTAGACAGCAGGTTCACACGCTCATGCAGCGCCTCTTTAACCAAGGCGATATTGCCTTGCGCCAAGTAGCGCACACCGCCGTGCACCAGCTTAGTCGCCCGTGAGCTGGTGCCTTTGGCAAAATCGTGGCTTTCGAGCAGCACCACACGCAAGCCGCGCGCAGCCGCGTCCAGAGCAACGCCCAAGCCTGTTGCACCACCACCAATGATGGCGATATCGTACTGGGTATTGTCATTAAGCCGTGCGATGAGTTGGGCACGGTTGGTGGATTGGGACTGCATAAAAATCAATATTTAGATCAACAAAGATGAGAGTGTATTGAATAACTTTTATGTTTTAAATATTCAAAAACCAGATCTTTTGCTCAACATAACCGTGCAGCTTACTAACCGCACGGCTACATTCAACAAGCTAAAGGTAATTAGCGTGCTTTGCCACTCTTCCAAGCATTGAGCAAGGTTTCATACGCAATCGTCTCGCCCTTTGGCTTTTCGTTGGCCAACTTTTTCCACGGTGCATTTTTATCACTGAGGTATTTGTTGGGGTCACCCTTAGGGTTGAGCTTGGGCGCGCAGCGGGCCATGCCAGAGCGCTCTAAACGCGCCATGACCTGGTCCATCTCTTCGGCCAAGTTGTCCATCGCCGCTTGAGGTGTTTTTTCACCGGTCACAGCTACTGCTACGTTTTTCCACCACAGCTGAGCCAGCTTAGGATAATCTGGGACGTTGGTGCCTGTAGGTGTCCATGCCACGCGTGCAGGGCTGCGATAAAACTCCACCAAACCCCCCAGCTTAGGCGCTGCATCGGTCATGGCCTTGCTTTGGATATCAGACTCACGGATAGGCGTTAAGCCCACCATGGTTTTCTTCAGCGAGGTCGTTTTAGCTGTGACAAACTGAGCGTAGAGCCAAGCTGCAGCCGTACGGTCCGCATCATGGTTTGCAAAGAAAGTCCATGAGCCTACGTCTTGGTAGCCGTTTTGCATGCCTTGCTTCCAGTAAGGGCCGTTAGGGCCAGGAGCCATGCGCCACTTGGGTGTGCCATCAGCGTTAACCACTGGCAAGCCCGGCTTGGTCATGTCGGCCGTAAAAGCGGTGTACCAGAAGATCTGCTGGGCAATCTGGCCTTGCGCTGGCACAGGGCCGGCTTCGCCAAAGGTCATGCCAATGGCCTCTTTGGGTGAATATTTCTTCATCCAATCGACATACTTGGTCAGCGCGTAGACCGCTGCAGGCGAGTTGGTTGCTCCGCCGCGAGACACTGACGCGCCCTGCGGGTTGCAGCCATCGGCAGAGGCGCGAATGCCCCATTCGTCGACAGGTTTCCCGTTAGGAATGCCTATGTCAGCGGTACCTGCCATAGACAACCAAGCATCTGTAAAGCGCCAGCCCAGCGATGGGTCTTTTTTGCCGTAGTCCATGTGGCCATAAATCGGCTTGCCGTCGATCTGTTTAACATCGTTGGTAAAGAACTCAGCGATATCTTCGTAGGCGCTCCAGTTTTGCGGCACACCAAGGTCATAGCCGTATTTGGCCTTGAACTTGTCTTTAAGGTCTTGGCGTGCAAACAGATCTGCACGGAACCAATATAAGTTAGCAAACTGCTGATCTGGCAGCTGGTACAGCTTACCGTCTGGCCCAGTGGTAAAGCTGGTACCAATAAAGTCTTTGATGTCCAGCCCTGGGTTGGTCCACTCTTTGCCTTTGCCAGCCATGTAGTCGGTCAGGTTCATCACTTTACCGTAACGGTAGTGGGTACCAATCAAATCTGAGTCAGAGATCCAACCGTCGTAAATGGACTTGCCAGATTGCATGGAGGTTTGCAGTTTTTCAACCACGTCGCCCTCACCAATCAAATCATGCTTCACATTAATACCTGTGATTTCGGCAAACGCCTTAGCCATGGTCTTGGACTCGTACTCGTGCGTAGTGATGGTCTCCGACACTACAGAAATGTCTTTGATACCCTTGGCTTTGAGCTTTTTGGCGGCCTCGATAAACCATTTCATCTCACCCATCTGCTGCTCTTTGTTCAGCGTGGACGGTTGAAACTCGTTGTCAATCCATTTTTTAGCCGCAGCTTCATCTGCCCAGCCTTGGCTTGCCATGGCGCAGGCGATCGCTGCAGCCAATGCGGAATATCGCAATTTCATTTTGTATCTCCTCAGGTTAAAACCCCCGTTTGAAAGGCTAGCACGGCTCCAGGGGTCAAATAAGCCGATCCTTTTCTTAAATCTTTACCCTTTGCGCATGATCAGCGCAAGCACGCCCATAGATAGGACAAAGCTGATCCAAATAGATGGCTCGGTCTCTAAAGACATCCACTGCATCAATTTGCCGCTGATCCCTATGAACAATAGATTGACATAGGCTGCAGACAGTAGCCCAATAAATAATCGGTCACCACGCGTAGTTTCGATCGGCAAAAATCCTTTGCGCATCACCGTGGGCGACTTTATTTCCCACACCGTCATGCTGATCAGCATCAACACAATGCAGGTGAAAAACACAGCGACAGGCGTTGTCCAAGCCATCCATTCAAACATCGCAAGCTCCTTTTAAACACGGCCCATCGCAAAGCCTTTTGCGATGTAGTTGCGTACAAACCAAATCACAATAGCGCCCGGCACAATCGTCAACACACCCGCAGCAGCCAAAGTGGCCCAGTCCATGCCAGAGGCTGAAATGGTGCGCGTCATAGTGGCTGCAATAGGCTTGGCGTTCACGCTGGTCAAGGTGCGCGCTAAAAGCAGCTCTACCCAGCTGAACATAAAACAGAAAAATGCCGCTACACCCACGCCCGCTTTGATCAACGGCAAAAATATAGTGAGGAAAAATCTAGGAAAGCTGTACCCGTCGATATAGGCCGTCTCGTCTATCTCACGCGGTATGCCACTCATAAAGCCTTCCAAAATCCACACGGCCAGTGGGACATTGAACAACAGATGCACCAGCGCCACTGCAAGGTGCGTGTCCATCAAACCCACCGACGAATACAGCTGGAAGAACGGAAGTAAAAACACGGCAGGCGGCGTCATACGATTGGTTAATAACCAAAAGAATACATGCTTATCGCCCAGAAAACTGTACCGAGAAAAAGCATACGCTGCAGGCAAGGCCACGGTCAATGAAATGACCGTGTTGATCGCTACATAAATCAAGCTATTGATATAGCCAGAGTACCAAGCCGGGTCGGTCAAAATAGTTTGGTAGTTAGCCCAAGTGAACTCGTTGGGGAAAAGCGAAAAGCCCGCCACAATTTCGTTATTGGTTTTAAACGACATGTTGACCATCCAGTAGATGGGCAGCAGTGCAAAAATGATATATGCAATTAAAAACAGCGACCGCTTTTGAAACTTAGGCTTAAGCATGATTGCCCCCCTCTTTCTCCGCAGTACCTACGCGCTGCATCCAGTTGTACAAAACAAAGCAGAACAGCAAAATAATCAAAAAGTAAATCAATGAGAAAGCCGCTGCAGGGCCCAAGTCAAACTGACCTACCGCTTTTTGCGTTAAGAACTGAGATAAAAACGTAGTTGAATTACCCGGCCCGCCGCCCGTCAACACGAAGGGCTCGGTGTAAATCATGAAGCTGTCCATAAACCGCAGCAGCACTGCAATCATCAGCACGCCGCGCATTTTGGGTAACTGCACATACCAAAACACAGCCAGCTTGCTTGCACCATCAATGCTGGCCGCTTGGTAATACGCATCGGGTATGGAACGCAGCCCAGCGTAGCCCAGCAGCGCCACCAGCGGAGTCCAGTGCCACACATCCATGAGCAGCACAGTAAGCCACGCATGCGTTGCGTTGCCTGTGTAGCTGTAATCTATGCCCAAAGCCAACAGCGATGCCCCCATCAAGCCAATGTCAGCGCGACCAAATATTTGCCAAATCGTACCCACCACATTCCATGGAATCAAAAGCGACAAAGCGACTATGACCAATACTACCGACGACTTCCAGCCCTGCGCCGGCATCGACAAGGCCAGCAAAATTCCCAGCGGAATCTCAACCGCCAACACGGCAAACGAAAAGCTGAGCTGCCTGAGCAAAGCGCCATGCAGCTCTTCGTCGCGCATGACGTTGGCAAACCATTCGGTGCCCACAAACACCCTGCGCTCTGGCGAAATGATGTCTTGCACTGAATAATTCACCACCACCATGAGTGGAACGATGGCAGAAAATGCTACGCAAATCAATACGGGCAGAATTAAAAACCATGCCTTTTGATTCACTGGTTTAGTGGTGGTGCTCACGGCACAATCTCCTCATTTTTATAGATGCAGCTGTGCTCGCTGAGCACGCGCAGCCAAACGGTGTCGCCTATCGCACCTTGAAATGCATTCGCTGACAAACGCGCCTTGATGCTTTGGCCCGCCAACTGCGCGGTCAAAATCATGTGGGTGCCCACATCTTGCACTTGGGTGATCGCCATAGGCAGTGCACCTGCTGTGTGGGCTGCGACGGGCTGAACATACTCGGGTCGGATACCCACTTTAATTTCACCATCGGGCATACTCATACCGTGCGGCAAGGGAAAATTGGTGCCCGCGATGCGCACCATGTCCATCTCAACCTGCGCTGGCAAAAAATTCATCCCTGGTGAACCTATAAAGTGCCCTACGAAAGTATGGCTAGGCCGTTCAAACAAATCTGCTGCTGAGCCCATTTGCACGGCTCGGCCACGGGTCATCACCACCACTTGCTCAGCAAAGGTCAGCGCTTCAATTTGATCGTGCGTGACGTAGATGAGCGTGAGTTTGAGCTCGTGGTGAATCTGCTTGAGTTTGCGGCGCAGCTTCCATTTCAGATGCGGATCTATTACCGTGAGTGGCTCATCAAACAGCACAGCTGACACATCGGGGCGCACCAAGCCTCGACCAAGCGATATTTTCTGCTTGGCATCAGCGGCTAGGCCTGCTGCGCGCTGGTTAAGCTGTCCGCTGAGCTCAAGCATTTCAGCAATCTCGCCCACGCGCTTGTTAATTTGATCTGTTGGCACCTTGCGGTTACGCAACGGAAAAGCCAAATTTTCAAACACCGTCATCGTGTCGTAGATCACCGGGAACTGAAACACTTGGGCGATATTGCGCGCCTGTGGTGTGGCATGGGTTACATCTTTGCCATCAAATCGTACTGTGCCGCTAGAGGGCGACACCAAGCCGGACATGATGTTGAGCATGGTGGTTTTGCCGCAACCCGAGGGGCCGAGCAGTGCATAAGCCCCGCCGTCATTGAAAGTCATCTTCAATGGCAGCAGCGCATAGTCGCTGTCTTGCTGTGGGTTAGCTTTGTAGGCGTGGGACAGGTCTAGTTCTATGCTCGCCATATTAGTGGCCTCCCCTTAGTCCCAACTCTGGCGCTTGCAAGAGCAAACCTTGTGCATCAAACAGATAGGCTTGCCCAATTTGAAAATACAAAGTGATTTGCGCCCCCAGATCGAAGAAATGCACTCCTGTGAGCTGCGTGACCAACTCGCCCACAGCAGTATCTACGTGCACAAAAGTATCTGACCCCGAAATTTCAGCTAATTCCACCGTGCCAGCCAACGCAATATCACCCTGTTTGGCCACTGTGCTCAAAGAATTGGCACGCAGCCCCACCGTGAGCTGATGCGACGCGCCAGCGGGCAACCCCATCGCAAGAAGCGGTCCTTTATCGAGCTGCGCCCCGCCAGCACCTGCGCTGGCCGATAGCAAATTCATAGGTGGATCGCTAAATGCGCGTGCAACGCGCAGCGACTTGGGCCGGTGAAACACTTCGGCTGTCGGGCCATATTGCAGCAGCTCGCCACCGTCCATCACCGCGGTGTAGCCGCCCAAGAGCAGCGCTTCTCCAGGCTCAGTGGTGGCATAAATCACTGTAGAGTCGCCTGCTGCAAACAAGGCGGTCAGCTCTTCGCGCAGTTCTTCGCGTAGTTTGTAGTCCAAGTTCACCAGTGGCTCATCCAGAAGCATCAGCGGTGCGCCCTTGGCCAAAGCACGGGCGAGCGCTACACGCTGCTGCTGCCCGCCAGAGAGCTCAGCAGGGTAGCGGTCTAAAAACATCTCAATATGCAACTTTTCTGCCAGATCGCGCACGCGTTGCTCGATGTTCTTTTCTCCGCGCAATTTCAAAGGTGACGCAATGTTTTCGCGCACTTTGAGCGAAGGATAGTTAATAAACTGCTGGTAGACCATGGCCACGTTGCGCTCGCGCACTGGCACGCCCACCACATCTTTACCGTCGACCAGCACACGGCCTGTAGACGGCACATCGAGGCCCGCCATGATGCGCATCAAGCTGGTTTTGCCAGCCTGCGTTGCCCCTAGCAGCACCGTCACGGCGCCACTACGTGGCACGATGTCCATGGCGTACAACCAAGACTGCGGTCCCACTTTTTTACTGATATTCTCCAACTCCAGCTGCATCTCTTACCTTTGGTTAACGTGCTTTAGATCACGGCTAATTCTTCGATTTCGATTATTATTGTTCGTTAATATTCCTTTTATCTCGGTACTTACCCTTTAATGCTTCCTTTTGTTTCGTTTAGAAACAGATTCAGTGATTTTTAGATTCAAAATACCTTCCATGAGCCCTAATCCAAGACAACTAACTTTGCTCACCGTAGTGCGCGCCCAGGGCGCAGTCACCGTAGAAGCGCTGGCCGACAAACTCGGCGTTACATTGCAAACTGTGCGCCGCGATGTGCAGCGGCTGGCCGAAGAAGGTCTTTTGGCGCGCTTTCACGGCGGCGTGCGGGTGCCCGGCTCTACGGTAGAAAACATAGCGCACCAACAGCGCGAAAGCTTGAACGCACAAGGCAAAGCGCGCATCGCGCGCGCTGTGGCCCAGGCTATACCTAACGGCTGCTCGCTGGTGCTCAACATTGGCACCACCACAGAGGCGATTGCCAAAGAGCTGCTTCAGCACCAAGGCCTGCGCGTGATCACCAACAACTTGAATGTGGCCAGCATTTTGAGCGCCAATGACCAAAGCGAAGTGATCGTGGTGGGCGGTGTGGTGCGCGGACGCGACCGGGGCATTGTGGGCGAGGCAGCAGTGGACTTTATTCGGCAGTTCAAGGTCGATATTGCGGTGATTGGCATCTCGGGCATCGAGGACGACGGCACGCTGCGCGACTACGACTACCGCGAAGTCAAGGTGTCGCAAACCATCATCGCCCATGCGCGCGAGGTGTGGCTGGCAGCAGACCACAGCAAGTTCAACCGTCCCGCCATGGTGGAAGTGGCCGATCTGTCGCAAATTGACCGCCTGTTCACCGACAGCCAGCCGCCCGAGCCTTTTCCCAGCCTGCTCGACCAAGCGCAGGTGCGCTTAGATGTAGCCAGCTAGCCCACACCGCTTTTTAAACTCTATTAATCTATGACTTACTTGCTAGCACTCGACCAAGGCACCTCCAGCTCGCGCAGTGTGGTGTTCAATGCCAGTGGCCATGTGGTGGCCATTGCGCAGCAAGAACTCAACCAGATATACCCTCAGCCGGGCTGGGTGGAGCATGATCCGATGGAGATTTGGCGCACGCAGTTAGCTACGGCCACAGAGGTGTTGACCAAGGCGGGTATTAAAGCCAGCGAAGTGCACGCGATCGGCATCACCAACCAGCGCGAAACCACGGTGGTGTGGAACCGCAAAACCGGCAAACCCATTCACCACGCCATTGTTTGGCAAGACCGCAGGGCCGAGCCGACCTGCGCCGACCTGCGCGCGCTTGGCTTAGCACCCATAATCCAGCAAAAAACAGGTTTGCTGGTCGATGCGTATTTTTCGGGCACCAAACTCAAATGGATTTTGGACAATGTAGCCGGCGCGCGCAGCCAAGCGACCAACGGCGAGCTGGCTTTTGGCACGGTGGACAGTTGGTTGATGTGGCAACTCACAGGCGGGCAGGTGCACGCCACCGATGTGAGCAACGCCTCACGCACTATGCTGTTTAACGTGCACACCAACACGTGGGACGCCCAGCTGCTCGCAGCGCTGGATATTCCTGCCCACATGCTGCCCACAGTGCAGCCGTCCAGCGCTGTGTATGGCCACACTTTGCCTGAGCTGCTGGGCCAGTCGGTTGCCATAGGCGGTGTGGCAGGTGACCAGCAAAGCGCGTTGTTTGGCCAAGCCTGCTTTAAAGCCGGTATGGTAAAAAATACCTACGGCACGGGCTGCTTTATGCTGATGCACACAGGAGAGAAGTTTCAAACCTCGACCAACGGTTTGATCACCACCAGCGCGGCGCAGCCCAGTGCCAAGCCAGAGTTTGCCATCGAAGGCAGCGTGTTTGTAGGCGGCGCGGTGGTGCAGTGGCTGCGCGACGGACTGCACGCTATTGAAGGCAGTGGCGAAGTACAAAAGCTGGCGCAAAGCGTGCCCGACTCAGGCGGCGTGATGATGGTGCCCGCCTTTACGGGCCTGGGCGCGCCCTATTGGAAACCTGATGCACGCGGCACCATCACGGGCCTCACGCGCGGTAGCACGGTGGCGCATATTGCGCGCGCCGCGCTAGAAAGCATTGCCTACCAAAGCGCTGCCCTGCTACTGGCCATGAGCCGCGACGCCGTAGCGGCAGGTGGTGCAGCCGTGGCCGAGCTGCGGGTAGACGGCGGTGCATGTGTGAACGATCTGCTGATGCAGTTTCAGGCGGATCTGCTCGGCATCCCGGTGGTGCGCCCTGCAGTGACTGAAACTACGGCGCTGGGCGCGGCCTACTTGGCAGGCTTGGCCACAGGCGTGTACGCCAGTACCGAGGAACTGGGCAGCCTGTGGCGCGCAGAGCGGCGCTTTTTGCCCACATTGGACCGCCCGCGCGCGAACGAGCTGATGGCGCGCTGGGACTATGCTGTGCGCCAAGCCAGCTTAGAGCCAGCATCACATTAAGCCATCACCATGCATAACGCCCCACCCGATGTGTATTCGCAAACTCTGCCCCACGGCATTAACCTGAGCTGCCGTGCCAGCGGACGCAAAGGGCAGCCCGTGATTGTTTTTTTGCACGGCTTTCCAGAAGGCGCATTTGTGTGGGACGCGCTTCTTGCGCATTTTGCAGCGCTGGGCTACCGCTGTGTGGCACCCAACATGCGCGGCTTTGAAGCATCTTCATCGCCCAGCGACGTAGCCGCTTATCGCGCCAAGCACTTGGTGCAAGACGTCGCTGCACTGATTGCCATGGAGTCGCCAGATCAGCCTTTGGTAGCCTTGGTAGCGCACGACTGGGGCGGCGCTGTAGCTTGGAACCTGGCCAACCAGATGCCGCAGCTAATGCACAAGCTGTGCGTCATCAATTCTCCTCACCCTGGCACGTTTTTACGCGAACTGCAAAGCTCTGCTGCGCAGCAAGCCGCCAGCGCTTATATGAATTTTCTCATCCGGCCCGATGCTGCTGCGCTACTGGCGCAGGACGACTATCGCCGTTTGTGGGATTTTTTTAGCAACGCATCATCGGCAAGTTACGCGCATGGATGGTTGACCGATGCTGTCAAAGCGCAGTACCGATCGGTATGGGATCACGGCTTGCAAGGCGGCTGCAACTACTACTGCGCCTCACCCCTGCGCCCCGCTACAGCCAGCGACTCCGGTGCGCAAGCCATTGCGCTGCCGCGCGCCATGCTGACAGTCAATGTGCCGACGCAGGTGATTTGGGGCATGGACGATATTGCGCTGCCACCCGCGCTGTTGGATGGTTTAGAAAACTATATCCCGCAGCTGCACATTGAGCGCGTGCAAGGCGCAACGCACTGGATCGTCCATGAGCAACCGGCCTTGGTTGCGCAGCTGGTAGCGCAATTTATCTCGTCAACTTCAAGCACTGTCTCTTTATAGGGTATTTTCATCTTGCTTAAGTGCTTTTTGGAAGATTTTAGGGCACTTTTCCTACGTGGATATTGAATAGTTTGCCATATATTTAATAGCATTAAGTAATAACTCAATACACTTCAGGCTGCCCGTCAGGTCGGGTTTTAAACCGCTTGTGCACCCAGTAGTACTGCTCGGGCATCGCGCGAATGTAGCTTTCGAGCTCTGTGTTCATGCGTGCAGTGTCAAACTCAGCATCTCTGCTGGGAAAGTTGTCCCAAGCTGGCAGCACCCGCACCTCGTAGCCGGTGGGCGTGAGCCGCGTGACCATGGGTACCACCTGCGCACCGCCTAAACGGGCAAAGCGGCACAGCGATGGCACGGTGGCAGCCAAAGTGCAAAAAAATGGCACGAACACCGCACCCGTTGCGCCAAAGTCCATGTCGGGCAGCAGATACAGCGGCTGGCCTTTCTTTAAAGCGTTGGCAATCTCCCGCACCCCATCAATACGGCCAAACAAGCGTGAGGTGCCAAATCGCTGGCGACCGCGCAGCATCCAGGCGTCCACCACTTTATTAGACTGATCGGTATAGATCGATGTGTAGTGGCGCGGCACATTCATCATCAGCGCAGTGCCGCCAGCGTCCATGCCCATAAAGTGCGGTGCAAAGATCACCGTCGGTGTGTCGCCCGCCAGCGCGTCCACCGCCCCCACAAACTGCAAACGCCGGGCCACCACTGCGGGACTGGCATGCCAGAGCCAGCCGCGGTCAAGCCAAGCCTGCGCAAAGCAGACAAACACCTGCACCTCCAAGGCTTTGCGATCAGCTGCGCTGCGCTCAGGAAAGCACAGCGCAAGGTTGGTGCGCACCACCGCGCGGCGCGAGGCTACCGCCGCATGCAGCGCCCGCCCCATCATCCACCCCAGCGCGCGCACCAAGCGCAGAGGCAGCCACGCCAGCGCACGCATAAGCGCAATGCCAGCGTAGGACAGCGCATCTGCAATCACATGCGCTCCTTGGCTCTGGCTGGCGATGCATCCGAATGCAGAGCCTTTGCAGGCTGCTTGTAACGCGCATAGCCCCACAGGTACTGCGCCGGGCACTGGCGAATCAACCGCTCCATCGCAGCGTTGATCTGGGCCACCGCTTGGGGCAAGTCCGCAGACACAGGCGCGTCTAGTTCAGAAAAATGCAGTCTAAAACCGCGCCCCCAAGGCAAGCGCTCACCCCAGGCCAGCAGCACGGTAGCGCCCGTTTGCTGCGCCAGCCGCGCAGACAGCGTCATGGTGTAGGCGTCTTTGCCAAAAAACGGCGACCACATACCCAGCCCCTCGGGCGGCACTTGGTCTGGCAGCAGCCCCACAGCACGGCCAGCTTTGAGGGCTTTGATCATTTGCTTCACGCCGGCCAAGGTGGTAGGCACCGCCACCAAGCCCGGCCGGTTGCGCGACGAGGCAATCACGCGCGCCATCCAAGCCTTGCGCGCAGGGCGGTAGAGCACCGTCAGGTCGCCATACTGGCCCGCGTAGCGCGCCCCCACCGCTTGGGCCGCGACTTCAAAGCAACCCAAGTGGGGTGTGAGAAACAATATTCCTTTGCCTAAAGCGTAATGGGACTCTAGCAGTGCAGTGCCGTCCCACTCTAAGCGCGGTTGCGCGCCCATCCACAAGCGCGGCAGCTCTGCCACCATCCGCCCGGCGTGCAGAGCTGCTGTGCGCACATCCCGCGCAGTCAGGCCAGCTTGGGCTACGTTGGCTTTGAAACGCGCCCTGTACACCCCCGAGCAGGCATACGCCAGAGCGCCCACAGCTGCGCCAAGAGCATGCAAAAACCACAGGGGCAAGAGTGACAGGCAACGAAACAACAGGGTCATCAAAAGGGTTAAAATATCGATATCGCCGAGTTATGAACTACTTGCGGGGCGATGTAAAAATAAATCTGCTAAAGCGTTCGCCAAGGGCTCCAACACAGTAGTTGAAAGTTGCGGCAACGCGAATTTTTCAATTTTGTCCAATACTGGAGTTTATCTAAATGGCGAACGACTTTCTATTTACCTCTGAATCCGTCTCTGAAGGCCACCCCGACAAGGTCGCTGACCAAATCTCTGACGCGATTCTGGATGCGATTTTTGCGCAAGACCCACGTAGCCGTGTGGCTGCCGAAACCCTCACCAACACCGGCTTGGTTGTGCTGGCCGGCGAGATCACCACCAACGCGCATGTGGACTACATCCAAGTCGCCCGCGACACCATTAAGCGCATTGGCTATGACAACACCGACTACGGCATTGACTACAAAGGCTGCGCCGTAATGGTCTGCTACGACAAGCAGAGCAACGACATCGCCCAAGGCGTAGACCACGCCTCTGACGACCACCTCAACATCGGCGCGGGCGACCAAGGCCTGATGTTTGGCTATGCGTGCGACGAAACCCCCGAGCTGATGCCCGCGCCGATTTACTACGCCCACCGCTTGGTCGAGCGCCAAGCCATGCTGCGCAAGAGCGGCAAGCTGCCATTTTTGCGCCCTGACGCCAAGAGCCAGGTGACCATGCGATATGTCGACGGCAAACCAGTGAGCATTGACACTGTGGTGCTGTCTACTCAGCACGATCCAAGCCAAAGCGAGACCGCCACCAAGATGAAGGCCAGCTTTAACGAAGCCATCATTGAAGAGCTGATCAAGCCTGTGCTGCCCAAAGAGATGATCACCAAAGACACGCGTTATTTGATCAACCCCACCGGCCGCTTCGTCATCGGCGGCCCACAGGGTGACTGCGGTTTAACAGGCCGCAAAATCATTGTCGACACCTACGGCGGTGCCTGCCCGCACGGCGGCGGCGCGTTCAGCGGCAAAGACCCTTCTAAAGTGGACCGTTCTGCCGCCTACGCAGCCCGCTATGTTGCCAAAAACATTGTGGCTGCGGGCCTGGCCAAGCAATGCCAAATCCAAGTGGCTTACGCCATTGGCGTAGCCAAACCGATGAACATCACCGTGTACACCGAAGGCACAGGTGTGATATCGGACGAAAAACTGTCTGCATTGGTAGCCGAGCACTTTGACCTGCGCCCCAAAGGCATCATTCAAATGCTCGACTTGCTGCGCCCGATCTACCAAAAGACTGCAGCCTATGGCCACTTTGGCCGCGAAGAGCCCGAGTTCACATGGGAGCGCACCGACAAAGCGGCGGCGCTGCGCGCGGCGGCAGGCCTCAAGTAACACTGCAAAGCTTCGAGCCAGCCCTCGCGGGCTATAGACTATAGCGCTAATGTTCTGGCGATGAGCAAGTCTACGCTCTCGTCGTTCATAGCGTGGCCAAGAGTAGCTAGCGTATCCACCGTGAAGTTAGCTCCCAAAAATACCAACCTTTGCGCCGCTTGCGTGCAATGGTGCATAGTGACGATATCGTCACGCTCACCATGAATTAAATGCAACCTAACGTTTGGCACCATAGCATCAGGCAAGGGCGCAAAGCGCCCTGAATGCGAGATAATTTTTCCGGCTATGGCGGGGTGTAATGTGCTGGCGGCCAAAGAAATAATAGCGCCCTGCGAAAAGCCAATCAGCGAAGTTTGCGTAGCTGTTACATGGGCTATTTTTTGCCACCGCTCAACTTGTTGCACAAATACAGGTAGCGCGGCTTGGATACGTTGCGGGCGATTCTCTTCAGTAATACTCTGCACAGAAAACCACTGCAAGCCAGCGCCCAGATCGCAGGCAAAGGGCGCCGCTACACACACCACCATAGCCTCCGGCAATTCATGGGCGATCTTCGCTGCAACAGGTTGCATAGATTCGGGTCCAGACCCCACGCCATGAAACACAAGCAAGAGTTGCTTGATCAGTCCGGCGGGTTGTTGGACCACAATAGAATTATTCATGCAGACTATTTAAATTTGATTTATGAAGGTTGCCAAATATACGATTCCATGCCAATCACATCGTAGGTGAAACCACCGTCCAGCACTTCTAGCTTGGCATCTTGGCGTGCAGCGCCCAGTGCAATCAAGAACGGTAAATAGTGCTCATCAGTAGGGTGTGCCCGCTGGGCATGTGGTGCTTGTGTGTGGGTGGCTAGCAAGGACTGCGTATCGCCTTGCATTGTTTTTTCGCGCACCCAGCAGATAAACTCTTTGGCGTAGGCCGCTTCGCCTTGACCGTTCATTCTGAACTCGTGCATGTTGTGGGTGATACTGCCCGACCCTACGATCAATACGCCTTGTTCGGACAACGGCTGCAACATGCGGCCAAGAGCGAACGCACTCTGGGCCGTCAGATTGTGCGGCATAGACAACTGAAACACTGGCACGTCTGCTTTAGGCCATAAATGCAGCAAAGGCACCCATGCGCCATGGTCATAGCCGCGTTGTGAGTCGAGCTTTACGCTCTGGCCTTGTGATTCCAAAAGTTGCGCCGTGATAGTAGCCAAAGTAGGATGCCCCTGGGCTGGGTAAATCATGCTTTCCAGGCGTGGATCAAAGCCTCCAAAGTCAATCATGGTGGAGGGCTTTGCTGTGGTCATCACGCTAAGCCCTGCTGTCATCCAATGAGGCGATACCACCAGCACAGCCTGTGCAGCTGGAAGACGGCGACCTGCAGCTTGCAACAAAGCCCCGGCGCGTCCAGGTTCTAGCGCAAATGTCGGCGCGCCGTGCGAGATAAAAAGTGTTGGCAAAGTCATCTGAAAAAAGCTCCCCATGAACTAGGCTGCGTGTGCCAGCACGATGTCAAACACCACGTCCAGTGCTTCCACAGCGCCAGTGCGGGTGCTTTTGGGCGTCACGGTGAGCAAGTCACGCTCTTTGCTAAAACCGCCGAATAAACGCTGGTACAAACCACCTTCTGCATTGTCACCTGCAAAATACATTTCAGTTGTTAAGCTGCGGTAGCCGTCGGCGACAACTTTGAAATGCACATGTGGTGGTCGCCCGCCATAGCCGATGGGCTTGACGGTTTTAAACATGTAGCGGCCGCTGTCAAAGGTTAGCATGCGGCCATAGCCTTGAAAGCCCCGGGTGGCGGGCCCTTCACCGCCAAAATCGGGGTGCCTGTATTCTCCCTCAGCGTCAATCTGCCAGATGTCAACCCGTGCATTTTTCAATACCTCGCCACTGTCCCCGCGCACCAACCCACTCAGTGCCATAGGGATGCCGCTCCCATATTTCTTGCCGTTGTATGTGGTCAGGTCGCTGTCCACATCGCCACTCCAAGACTTCGGGTAGTAAGGCCCCTCGGTGTCTTGCGGTGTAGGCTTGAGCTTTACGGTCTGTGCCATAGACAGCTTAGCGACTAGCCATGGCGCAGACATTGCTGCGATGGCTAAAAATTGAAGGCTGGTGCGGCGAGGTATTTTCATGATGTTGACCTTTGAAACTGCTACTGAGAAAACAAAAAACTGATCCAGTTACCCTGCCACGGGTTTTGTCGCGGCAATGCGGCCACCGCCTTGCAAGGCCACGGCAATAGCTGCCAGCACTAAAAACGCTGGATATTCCCAGCCACCATTTTTATTGGTAAAGAGCCAGCCATTACTGCTGTGCACTACCAGTGCGCCCAACAGCACTACAACGCTTGCCATAGCCACCCAGCGTGTGGCAACACCCAAAATCAAGGCCACGCCTGCCAGTACTTCAAACGGTGCCACGATGTAAGCTGCCCAGCCGGGAAAGCCCAACGACTCAAAAAAGCCGGACGTGCCCGCCAGCGTGAACACAAAAAACTTGAGTAACCCGTGCGCTAAAAACATCAGGCCCAATGCGCTGCGCAATACTAAAGCCGCGTAGTCGTTATGTAAATAGTTCATGGTGTGATCCTTACGCTTTGCGCATCCAGGTGGGCGCAATGGCAGTGCCCATGCCCGCGCCATAACCGAAGTACACATTCAAGCCGGCCAATGGCTCCAGGTAGCGTGCGTTCTTTAAGCCACCTGCGTCTACGGCTTCAAAGCCCATGCTGCTGGCCAGCTCTTTGACGGTTTGCTTACCGCTGTCGCTGTCGCTGGCTACATACACACTGACTTTGGCAGTTTGGCTAAAGCCAGCACCTTCGTCCAGCACCGAGGCAAACAAGGTGTTGAAGGCTTTGACCACCACAGCTTGTGGCGCAGCCTTGGCAATTTCTTCAGCCGCTGAAGTGCTGTGACCTATGGTCAAGCCCATATAGTCGGCGGTCAATGGGTTGGTAATGTCGATGACCACTTTGCCCGCCAGATTGCCCAACGATGCCAGTGCGACAGAGGCGTCACCGTAGCCTGCGGCTAGCACTACGGCGTCGGCATCATCAGCCGCGCCGTGGGCTGATACAGCTTTGACACCCGGGTATTGAGCAGCCAGTGCCGTGGCCTTAGCGGCGTCCCGGGATGTGATTTTGACGCTGTGGCCAGCGCCATGTAATTGTTTAACGAAGGCTGAACCCATATTGCCAGCGCCGATGACGGTAATTTTCATAATGGTTCCTTTTGACAGGTAAAGTGAGCAAATAACCAGCGCTTGGCGCTGGGTGCCAACAAAGTGTTGTGCACAGAGTGGACTGTATTTGTTTCTTTTAATTTGATAAATAGCTGTTTAATTGAATAACTATCTCATTTTTTGAGACAATAGAACCACTATGGATAAATTCAAAGAAATGCAGGCCTTCGTAGCAGTGGCAGAGTCAGGCAGTTTTGTGAGAGCTGCGGATCAGCTTGACACTTCTAAGGCGGCTGTGTCTCGCTATGTAGCTCAATTAGAGGAGCGTTTGGGTGTGCGCTTGATGCAGCGCACCACACGTCGCCTGTCGCTAACCGACGAGGGCCATGCATTCTTGGCGCACTGCCAAGAAACCTTGGCTTTGATTCACGATGCCGAGGAGGAGATTCAAAACAAGCGCAGCAGCCCCACAGGCTTGATTCGCATCAACGCGCCACTGACCTTTGGCACCCTGCACCTTGCTCCGCTGTGGGGCAAATTTACCGCGCTTTACCCGCAGGTGCGGCTGGAAGTGAACTTGGTAGACCGCGTGGTGGATCTGGTAGAGGAAGGCTACGACATCGCTGTTCGCATAGCAAGCTTGCCGAGCTCGGCGCTGATTAGCCGCAAATTAACCAGCACTACGCTGGTGGTATGCGCATCTGCGCAATACCTTAAAGGCAAAACCAAGCCCCAGCATCCTGGTGATCTGAAAAACCACAGCGTGATCAGCTATTCGTATTTGGCTACCGGTGATGAGTGGGTGTTTCAAGGCCCCGAAGGCGAGTTAAGGGTGAAGATAAACCCGAAGATTCACACCAACAACGGCGACACTTGCCGCAGCGCAGCGTTAGCACACCAAGGCATCATCTTGCAGCCTACGTTCATCGTAGGACAAGACATTCAAAAAGGCGATTTGGTACAGCTCTTGCCGCAATACACATCTGTTGAGTTGGGCATTTATGCGGTGTACCCTTCGCGCAAACTCGTCTCGCCGCGTATTCGAGCTTTGGTCGATTTTTTAGCCAAAGAGTTTGAGCAAGTTAGCTGGCGCTGGGGGGCCAGGTAGCGTTAAGTGGGCCGTACAAAATCATTTTCCACCCAGCGCTCAGCGCTGCTGCGGCCCAGCTTAAATCCCGCATCCACGCGAACACTGGCTAGTGAATCACCTGCATCGCTGTGTGCGCTCAAGGTGGCATACGGGTTGTCTTCATCGGGCACAATATCTAGCGACACGGTCACGCGCTGGCCTTTGGCGGTCACGGTAATGTCTTGGTGCAGCGCGGCATGCTGCTGTTGCTCTTGCCTGCGCACAAACTCGTGGGCAGTTTTAACCAGCGTGCTAAAAGCAAAGCCGTCCAGCGGTTTGGGGTTCTTTTTGTCCCGCCCCATGGTCCACGGGCCGACCAGCGCCGGCTCGCTCGCACCGTCCTTGGTCATGGCCACGGCCCAACCGTCATCGTCTTCGTTTTTAATTACCAGCGCGGTCCAGCCGTCACCTTGCCACAAGCGAGGTTCTTGGACGAGTGGAATATCTTGTGCGGGGTCAGTGGTTGTATTCATGACTTTGATTAGATTTCAGTTTCGGTCGTTTTTACCTGTTGATACTGTGTTTTTGTATCCTTTGACTTGAAAACGTCACCAAACGCCCTTATCATTAGCACTCGTAGGACATGAGTGCTAACAATTTTAATTTTAGTTCATTCCTCGTAAGTTTGTGAACGCTAACTCTCGAGTTTGCGATCTGAATTTCTATCAACCTTGCTTAATATTCTCAGGAGATGCAATGAAACTACGTCCTTTAGCCGATCGCGTGATCGTCAAACGCGTTGACAGCGAAACCAAAACCGCCTCTGGCATCGTCATCCCCGACGCTGCTGCTGAAAAGCCAGACCAAGGCGAAGTGCTGGCCGTAGGCCCAGGCCGCCGCAATGACAAAGGCGAAATTGCGCCGATGAATGTCAAGGTCGGTGACCGCGTGTTGTTTGGCAAATACTCTGGCCAAACGGTCAAAGTGGCTGGCGACGAACTGCTGGTCATGAAAGAAGAAGACTTGTTTGCGGTTGTGGAAGCAAAGTAATCACTTTGCGGGACAGTCCAACGCACCTGCTCAGCAGCCCGTTGCCCTGTCCTCAACTGACTAGATCTTTGTATTTAAATCTTCGTATTCAGTATTAATTTAATAGCAAACTATCCAATGTTCACGTCGGAAAAGTGCTTATTTTCTTGTATATAACTTTTAGGAGCCTATCATGGCAGCAAAAGACGTAATTTTTGGCGGCGAAGCCCGCGCCCGCATGGTTGAGGGTGTCAACATCCTGGCCAACGCAGTCAAAGTCACCCTCGGCCCCAAGGGTCGTAACGTAGTGCTAGAGCGCTCGTTTGGCGCCCCTACCGTCACCAAGGACGGTGTGTCCGTAGCTAAAGAAATCGAACTCAAAGACAAGCTGCAAAACATGGGTGCGCAGATGGTCAAAGAAGTGGCCAGCAAAACCAGCGACATCGCTGGCGACGGCACCACCACCGCTACCGTGCTAGCCCAAGCGATTGTTCGCGAAGGCATGAAATATGTAGCCGCCGGCATGAACCCGATGGACCTGAAGCGCGGTATCGACAAAGCAGTGACTGCTTTGGTTGCCGAGCTGAAGAAGGCCTCCAAGGCCACCACCACCAGCAAAGAAATCGCCCAAGTCGGCTCGATCTCTGCTAATTCTGACGAAACCATTGGCAAGATCATTGCTGATGCGATGGACAAAGTGGGCAAAGAAGGCGTGATTACCGTGGAAGACGGCAAGTCACTGGACAGCGAGCTCGACGTGGTGGAAGGCATGCAGTTTGACCGTGGCTACCTGTCACCGTACTTCATCAACAACCCAGAAAAGCAGTCTGCTTTGATGGACAACCCATTTGTGCTGCTGTACGACAAAAAAGTCAGCAACATCCGTGACCTGCTGCCGATTTTGGAGCAAGTGGCTAAAGCTGGCCGCCCTCTGCTGATCATTGCTGAAGATGTCGATGGCGAAGCCCTGGCAACTTTGGTGGTCAACACCATTCGCGGTATCTTGAAAGTGGTAGCAGTCAAGGCTCCAGGCTTTGGCGATCGCCGCAAAGCCATGTTGGAAGACATCGCCATCTTGACCGGCGGCAAAGTGATTGCCGAAGAAGTCGGCCTGACACTGGAAAAAGTGACTTTGGCTGACCTGGGTTCTGCCAAGCGCATCGAAGTGGGCAAAGAAAACACCATCATCATCGACGGTGCAGGTGCTGC
>JANPDG010000259.1:0-3897 GCA_031431335.1 Polaromonas sp.
TGGACATTCGCCGCACGGGCACGATCAAAAAGGGTGAGGAAGCCATTGGCAACGAGACCCGCGTGAAGATTGTGAAAAACAAAGTCGCCCCGCCGTTTAAAACCGCTGAGTTTGATATTTTGTTTGGCGAGGGCATCAGCCGCCACGGCGAGATCATCGACATGGGCGTAGTGGCCAAGGTGATTGAAAAATCGGGCGCTTGGTATGCCTACAACGGCGAAAAAATCGGCCAAGGCCGCGACAACTCGCGTGAGTTTTTGCGCGAAAACCCGGCGCTGGCCATTGAGATTGAAAACAAAGTGCGCGAATCGCTGGGCATTCCGCTGGTTCAAGCTGAGGCTTGATTCTTCATCTCTTTGTTTTAGATTTAGATAGCTTTTTTGGCAGTTTTCCGACGTGGATATTAGATAGTTTGCTATTTATTTAATAGTATTAGAGTATCTTGGCTGCCCATACTTGACCATTGACGATACCGCTACCCATGCCTTCGACCATGCAAAGCACTGCCACCTTAAGCCTCAAAGGCCGCGCGCTGCGAGCGCTGGCCGGGCGCGAGTACTCGCGTACTGAGCTGGTGCGTAAGCTAGCCAGTTTTGAGACAGCGCCCGGCGAGCTGGACGCTGTCTTGGATGATTTGTCTGCCAAGGGCTACATCAACGAGCAGCGTGTAGCCGACTCGCTGGCGCACCGGCGCGGCGCCAAGCTGGGCACCGCGCGGGTGGTGCAAGAGCTCAAAGCCAAAGGGGTGGAGCCCGAGGCCGTCGCCCAAGCGGCCGCTGCACTCAAAGCCACCGAGCTTGAGCGCGCACGCGAGGTGTGGCGCAAAAAGTTTGGCAAGCTGACGGATCCGGGCGCAAACGATAACGCCACCAACGCGGCAGAGCGCGTCAAGCAAATGCGCTTTTTAGCCAGCCGGGGGTTTGCCGCTGAGGTGATTCGCAAGGCCGTGGGCGGCGCGGGCGAAGATGAATACGGGGCGGATGATCTTTAGGTTACTGCGCCGCGCTTGGGCTTGTTGGCCAAGCGGCGCGCCAGTACCGAGCCCAGCGCCATGACAAACGCCAGTGCAATCGCAGGGTGGCGGTTAGACAGCTCGGTGAAGCGCATGGGCGTGATCGACCACATTTTGCAGCGGCTGGCCGCTTGCACCGTAGCGTTGCGCGGCATGCGTGAGAAAAACGCGCCCTCGCCCACACACGAGCCTGCACCCACAATGGCCACATGGGCGTTTTGGCCCGTTTCGGTTTGCTGGTAGACGTTCATGGTGCCGGCTTCAACTATGTACACCGTGGTGTCTTTAGAGCCCTGCTCAATCAGCGCTTGGCCTACTTCCATGGTGAAGGTTTGCAGATAACCGGCCAGCACTTGCCACTGCGCCACGCCCAGCGTGAGTTTGACGGTGTCAGGATTGCTGTTGGTTTGCAGGGCTTGCAGCAGGCCAATGATGGTTTGCGGCATGCCGGGTGCGTTGGTGGGCACAATACCGCTGGGGCCAAAGCCACTGTTGCTAAAACCGCCGCTGTTGGCAAACCCGCTGTTCCCAGTGCCAAAAGTACTGCCTGTACCAAAGCCGCTGTTACCAAATCCTGTGTTGCCAAAGCCCGTACCACCAAAGCCGCTGTTGGCAGCAGGCTTACCGGCAGGGTTGCGCGGCGCAATTACGCGGTCGTCTTCGTTGTTGCGGGGGTTAAACCCGCCTGTACCGGGGCCATCACTTTTAATCATAGTAGGCAAAGATTAAGTGTTTTGGGCTAAAAAAGCAAATTTTTCGTGATTTAAGTTACGTTTGAAACCAAAAAACACTGTATGTAACAATAGTTGTGGGGTTTGCTTGCGATTTGCGAGCAATTTGACACTTTTTTGGGGGCCCTCTTGTCTGCGCGCCGCTACACCTTGCAGGCGCGCAGCGCTGCTGCGCCGAGGGCCGCCTTCACAGGCTCGAGCTGACCGCGCAATGCCTCGTCCACAGCGCCCAAGCGCAGCACTTGGCCTTGCACAGCGGCCACCTCTTGCACCACCTTGGCGGTGCGCACACCGCGTGCATTGAAGGTGGCCAACGAGCGGTTGGCCTCAAGCTGGCTGGCGTGGCCGCCCAGCGAAATACCAGGCTCCAAATTGGCCGCTTGAGGGGCATCAAAGCTCACGCCCAGCTGGCGCAGCTCGCTTTTCTTTTTGGCCAGCACTTCGGGGTCGGTGTACTTGCCCATATAGACAATCCAGCGGGCGTCTTCTTGCACTTGCTCCATCACCCAGCTGTCTGGCGGCAGGGCCTGCGCTGCGCCGCGCACCGCAGTGGCCACGCGCTCGGTCAGCAGTGGGCTTTGCAGGCATTCGGCAGCTTTGGGCGCAGGCGCGACCACTGCCGTCTCGATACGGCCCGCTTCGTTGGTGCTGAGCAGGCGGATGGCGTCGGGCTTGATTTGCGCAGCCATGCGCTGGGGCTCGGTTTGGGTGACAGGGGCCAAGCCAAACACCGCCAGATGGCCCTGCGTCCAAGCGTAATACAGGCCATTGGCCAACAACAAAACGACAATCAAAAAACGCAACATGGGCAGAGTTTAAAGTGTAAATACGCCTTTTTTGGCTCGCTGTAGCGCTTAGCCAAGCAATTGCTCTAACGGCCGCATGCTAATGGTCGCACGCTAACGGTCGCACGCTAACGGTCGCATGCGAGCGGCCGCACGCTCACCTCAGAGCTGCTGACCGCCTGGACGCCCGTGGCCGTGGCCACCCGCAGCGCGCCTCTGCTGTCTACGCCTTGGGCCACGCCTTCTAGGCTCACCTGTGCTGCCTCATACGGGCTGGGCGCTGGCGCTCCTTGCGCAGCTGCCATCACCGCCACCGTGCGCCCCAGCAGCGCGTCACGCGCCGCAAACCGGCTGGCAAACGCAGCAAAGCCGTCACGCTCAAACAGCAATACATCGCGCAGCAAGGCCGCAGCAACGCGCTCTAGGGCCTGCGACGCCGTCATGCCGGGCAGCAGCTCTTGCAAGGCCGCTGGCGCGGTAGACAGCCCCTGCGCAGGCCCAGGCGTGATGTTGATGCCCACGCCAATCACCGCGTAGCGTGCGGCGCTTTGACTGGCCTGCTGGGTTTCGATCAAAATGCCGGCCAGCTTGCGGCCGCCAACCCACAGGTCATTCGGCCATTTGAGCTGCACGCCGCCGTGCAGGCTGTCCGCCACACTCGCGCCCACGGCCAGCGACAGGCCATTCCAGCTGGCGGGTTGGAGCAGCAAGCCCAGAGAAAACGTCAGCGACTGGCCGCTCTGACTGATCCAGGCACGGCCCAGTCGGCCTCGGCCAGCACTTTGCTGCTCAGCCACCAGCAAGGTCGGCTCGGTGCGGCCCGCTCTAGCGCGGCGCATGAGCTCGGTATTGGTTGAGTCGATCTCGGGCAGCACCTCAACGCTAAAGCCGGCAAGTGTGGGCAGCTGCAAGGCCATCACAGCCTGCCAAATCGTCTCGGCGCAGCCCGCGTAAGTCTGTGCTGGAGTGGCGGGTGTGCCTTGCGAGGCCATGGCGTTTATTTTTTAGAAGCCAGCATCGTGCCCCGGCACTTGGGCGCGCCGCACCAGCAGGCGTAGTCGGCTTTGAGCTTTTTGGTGTATTTCTCGTCGATGACCAAGCCGTAGTTGTAAAACAGCTCTTCGCCTTTTTCAATATTGCGCAGCGCTTTAATGAACACACGGCCATGCGTCTCGTCGGCCTCGCAGTTGGGTGCGCAGCTGTGGTTGATCCAGCGGCTGTCGTTACCGCCCACATTGGCGTCTAGGCAGTCGCCGCCCTCGAGTGAGAAATAAAACGTATGGTTGGGCTGCGCGGGGTCGTGCGGGTGGCGGCGCAGGGCCTCTTTCCAGTCGATGCGCTCGCCGATGTACTCGATCAAATGCTGGCC
>JANPDG010000260.1:0-11347 GCA_031431335.1 Polaromonas sp.
TTTGGTGGAGAGAAAGCCTTGGAAGATGTACGCCCCCGTGTCGTCGGCAATGCCGGCCACACTCAGCAATGCCGTCACGCTGCTGGCACCGGGCAGGGGAAGCACGCGCAGGCCTGCGGCGCGCACCTCAAAGGCCAGGCGCGCACCGGGGTCGCTCACAGCAGGGGTGCCTGCGTCGCTCACGTAGGCTACGCGTTCGCCTGCGCGCAGGCGGGTGATGATAAGTTGGGCGGCCTCGCGTTCGTTATGTTCATGCGCAGCCAGCAGCGGCTTGGTGATGCCGTAGGCGCGTAGCATGGCTTGGGTGTGGCGGGTGTCTTCGCAGGCAATGGCGTCTACCAGGCCCAGTACGTGCAGGGCGCGCAGCGTGATGTCCGCCAGGTTGCCAATGGGCGTGGCCACCACATACAGCGCACCTTGCGGGTAGTGCTGTTGCCCTGCGGCAGCTTGGGCGGCGGCTAGCGCGCTACTGTAGGATGTGGTTAAAGTTGATGCGTTCAAATCGTATCCTGTGCTACTACTAGCCTATTGATCTATAAAGCCGAATTAAAACAACCCTATGTTGTCTGCACGCCCTAAATTAAGCCCAAGCATAACCACAAAACGCATAGGTGATGCGGGTGAAGACGCTGCTCTGAGTTATTTGCAAAAGCAGGGCTTGCAGCTGGTCATGCGCAATTTTGCAACCCCTGGGCGTGGTGGTGGCGAGGTAGATTTGATCATGCGCGATGCTGACGGCACGCTGGTATTTGTAGAAGTGCGCAAGCGCAAAAGCAGCTCGCACGGCGGTGCTGCGGCCAGTATTAGCTTTACCAAGCAGCGGCGCATCGTGTTTGCAGCGCGGCATTACATCGCTAGGCTGGCACGCCTGCCGCCTTGCCGGTTTGATGTGGTGAGCCTGGAGGGCACTGGGCCTGAGCAGCGTATCGAATGGTTACGCGCGGCGTTTGATGCAACTTAACGCTTCTGTTGCGACTCTGAAAGAAGTTATCCACAGATCAGTAAAACTTACGCGGTATCATCGCTTACATGCTTGAACAACGAATCGAAAAACACTTTATTGATAGCGCCGACCTGAAATACCAGGCGGCTTTGGCCTTGTCCAAGCCGATTGCACTGGCCACCCAGGCTATTTTGGCCAGTGTCACCAGCGGCGGCAAGGTATTGGCTTGCGGCAATGGCGGCTCGGCCGCTGATGCGCAGCATTTTGCGGCTGAGTTTGTGGGCAGGTATGAGCGCGAGCGGCCCGAGCTGGGCGCTGTGGCGCTGACCACCGACAGTTCCATCATCACAGCCATTGCCAATGATTATGACTTTACCCAGATATTTTCTAAACAAGTGCGCGCGTTGGGCAGCGCGGGCGATGTGCTGCTGGCCATCTCTACCAGTGGCAACTCGGCCAACGTGATGGCTGCCATCGAAGCTGCCCACACCCGCGATATGACCGTGGTGGCACTGACCGGTAAGGGCGGCGGCAAAATAGCCGCTATGCTGCGCGAGACCGATGTGCATATCTGCGTGCCGCATGAGCGCACAGCCCGTATACAAGAAGTACACCTTTTGACTTTGCATTGCATCTGCGATGGTGTGGATACGATGCTACTTGGAGAACAGGAACCATGATGAAAACTCTTTTGATACTGCGCGAATCTCGCTTAGCTTTGGCTGTGGTGGGCGCATGTTTGGCCGCTACTTTATCGGCCTGCGTGCCTTTGGTGGTGGGCGGCGCGATGGCGGGTGGCGCTTTGGTGGCAACCGACCGGCGCACCTCGGGCTCGCAGCTAGAGGACGAAGGTATTGAGCTGCGCGGTGCCAGCCGCTTACGCTCGGGCCTGTCTGATAGCGCGCATGTGAACGTTAACAGCTACAACCGCCAGGTGTTGCTCACAGGCGAGGTAGCCTCAGAGCAAGAAAAGAAACTGGCTGAGCAAATTATCAGCAAAGTCGACAACGTACAAAAAATCGTCAATGAGCTGGCGATTTTGGGTGCCACATCGCTGGGCCAACGCTCATCGGATGTGCTGGTCACAGGCCGCGTGCGTGCTGCGTTTGTGGATGCCAAAGACATTTTTGCCAACTCGTTTCGAGTGGTCACCGAGCGGGGCACCACCCACTTAATGGGCCGCGTGACCCAGCGCGAGGCTGACCGCGCCACCGACATTGCCCGCAGCACATCGGGTGTGCAAAAGGTCGTGCGTATTTTTGAAATCATTCCTGAAGAAGAGCTACAGCGTCAACTGCCGCAGCCTAGCAGGATCGACCCTCAAGCGCCCAGCTCTGCCAAGCCGAGCTAGTCGGCGCAGCTGGCGCACCAGCTGCGCCGACTAGCTGCCCATTGGTGTCGATATGTTTTCGTACCTGACATGTAACTCGATTGCTGCGACAATGTAACCATGTTACAAGTTTGGTTGATATTGACCAAGAATTTAGAGAGAAGACATATGGATAGCCGCATTCCCCGCCACGCCACCAAGATCGTGGCCACCCTAGGCCCTGCATCCAACACAGTGGAGCTGCTAGAGCAAATGATCAACGCCAAAGTGAGCGTGGTGCGTCTGAACTTTAGCCACGGCACCGCCCAAGACCACATTAACCGCGCCGCCATGGTGCGCGAGGCCGCCCGCCGCACGGGCCGCGAAGTGGCCATCATGGCCGACCTGCAAGGCCCGAAAATTCGGGTGGGCAAGTTTGCCAAGGGCAAAGTCATGCTGGAGGCGGGCAAAAAGTTTGTGCTCGATGGCGTTCGCACCGAGCTGGGTGACATTGACGCTGTGGGCCTAGACTACAAAGACCTGCCGCGCGATGTGAAAGCCGGCGATGTGCTGCTGCTCAACGACGGGCTGATTGTGCTGATTGTCGACGCTGTGAAAGGCGAGTCGGTGTTTACCACAGTCAAAATTGGCGGCGAGCTGTCGAACAACAAAGGCATTAACAAGCAAGGTGGCGGCCTTACAGCCCCAGCGCTGACCGCCAAAGACATGGACGACATCAAAACCGCGATGTCGTTCCAGGCCGACTACGTTGCCGTGAGCTTTCCGCAAAACGCCACCGACATGGAAATGGCGCGCCAGCTGTGCAATGTGGCCGGGGCTGAGTACAAACACAAGCCAGGTTTGATTGCCAAGATCGAGCGTGCCGAGGCCATCCCCCACCTCGAGTCCATCCTCAAGGCCAGCGACGGCATCATGGTGGCACGGGGCGATTTGGCAGTGGAGGTGGGCAACGCCGCCGTGCCTGCGCTGCAAAAACGCATGATCAAAATGGCCCGCGAGATGGACAAGTTTGTGATCACTGCCACCCAAATGATGGAGAGCATGATTACCGCGCCCGTGCCCACGCGCGCTGAGGTGAGCGACGTGGCCAACGCCGTGCTGGACGGCACCGACGCTGTCATGCTCAGCGCCGAGACCGCCTCGGGCAAATACCCGTTAGAGACTGTGCAGCAAATGAGCAGCATTTGTGAGGCCGCAGAACAAGCCGAGTCGGTTGAGCTGGATGCTGACTTTACCGGCAAGCGGTTTGACCGCATTGACCAGTCGATTGCCATGGGCGCGCTGTTCACTGCCCACCACCTCAACGCTAAAGCCATTGTGGCGCTGACTGACAGCGGGTCCACCCCGCTGTGGATGAGCCGCCACCGTATTCATGTGCCCATCTACGCGCTCACCCCAAAGGTGGCTACGCAGCGCAAAATGGCGATTTACCGCAATGTGCGCCCGCTACTTATGGACACCAGCGTAGACCGCGACAGCGCGTTGATTCAGGCTGAAAACCACCTCAAAAAGCGCGGTATTGTGCAAAAAGGCGATGTCTACGCCATTACCTGCGGTGAGCCCATGGGCGCGCCAGGCGGCACCAACATGCTGAAAATCTGCAATGTTGCCTAAAGATTGAGCAGTCTCTCTTGTGACTTGGAGGCCACACAAGTCATAAGGGGTAACACGGGTACCGCTGCGCGCTGGGTAAATAACGTTTACTATTAAATTAATAGCTAACTATCCAATATCCACGTCGGAAAAGTGCCAAAAAAGTTGTTAAAAAGTGACATGGCAAGATGCCAAGCCGTGCCGTTAAAATCATGTGAGTTACCAACCGGTTACCAACTTAACAGGACTCACTTTTTATGGCACTCGTCTCTATGCGTGAATTGCTCGACCACGCAGCCGTCAACGGCTACGGCATTCCCGCTTTCAACGTCAACAACCTAGAGCAAGTGCAAGCGGTGATGGCAGCTGCCGACGAGGTGGGCGCTCCTGTGATCTTGCAGGCCAGCGCAGGTGCGCGCAAATACGCAGGTGAGGCATTTATTAAGCACCTGATCCAAGCGGCGATTGAGCAATATCCGCACATTCCGCTGGTTATGCACCAAGACCATGGCCAAAACCCGGCTGTGTGCCAAGGCGCGATTGACCTGGGCTTTAGCTCGGTGATGATGGACGGCAGTTTAGAAGCCGATGGCAAAACCATTGCCAGCTACGAATACAACATACAGGTCACCCGCCAAGTGGTGGACATGGCCCACAAGCTGGGCGTGACGGTGGAAGGCGAGCTGGGCTGCCTAGGTAGCCTGGAGACCATGCAAGGCGACAAAGAAGACGGCCACGGCACAGACGCGGTGATGACGCGCGAGCAGCTGCTGACCGACCCTGAGCAAGCGGCCGATTTTGTCAAACGCACCCAACTGGACGCGCTGGCCATTGCCATCGGCACCAGCCACGGCGCCTATAAATTTACCCGCAAGCCCACCGGCGATATTTTGGCCATTGACCGTGTGATGGAAATTCACCGCCGCTTGCCTAACACCCATTTGGTGATGCACGGCTCGTCCAGCGTACCCCAAGACCTGCTGGCGCAGATCAACCAGTACGGCGGCCAAATGAAACAAACCTACGGCGTACCGGTGGAAGAGATTCAAAGAGCCATTCAGTATGGCGTGCGCAAGATCAACATCGACACCGACATTCGCATGGCCATGACCGGCGCAGTGCGCAAGTTTTTGTTTGAAAACCCAGACAAGTTTGACGCTAGAGAGTGGCTCAAGCCGGCCCGCGCCGCCGCGCAAAGTATTTGCAAGCAGCGCTACGAAGAGTTTGGCTGCACAGGCCAGGCGGCCAAGATCAAAGGCCACAGCCTGCAAGTGGTGGCCGGGCAATATGCCAAAGGCGAATTGACGCAAGTGGTGCACTAATTTGTACGCTGCATGGCTGTAAGCTAAGCTGCGATAATCTACAAGCCCATGCAGTGTGCATTGGGCTTTTTTATTGCCATGCGCGCTTGTAGCTTTTGACATGCGACTTTTGCCCAAGAGATTTTTGTGACTGCCACCTCCCTGCACACCTCCAACATCACATCCCACCCCTTGCTTGCACGCGGCAAAGTGCGTGACAACTACGCTGTGGGCCAAGACCGTATTTTGATGATCGCCAGCGACCGCTTGAGCGCGTTTGACGTGATCATGGGCGACCCGATTCCCGGCAAAGGCGCGCTGCTCACGCAAATGGCACTGTTCTGGTTCAACAAACTAGGCCATTTGTGCCCTAACCACCTGACCGGCGACACGCCAGAAAGCGTGGTGACCGAGGCTGAGAAACCGCAAGTCAAAGACCGCGCCATGCTGGTCAAGCGCCTCAAACCTATTCCGGTGGAAGCTGTGGTGCGCGGCTACTTGGCTGGCAGCGGCTGGGCTGAGTACCAGCAGAGCCAGTCGGTGTGCGGCGTGCCACTGCCTGCGGGCCTGCACAACGCTTCTAAACTGCCTGAGCCCATCTTTACCCCCGCAGCCAAGGCGGCGATGGGCGAGCATGACGAAAACATCACTTACGCACAGGTAGAGACTGTGGTCGGCGCTGATCTGGCCGAGCGTATTCGCAGCATCAGCATTGCCATATACCAAGCCGCAGCCGAGTTTGCACTCACCAAGGGCATCATCATTGCCGATACCAAGTTTGAGTTTGGCTTGGATGACGCGGGCACGCTGACCTTGATGGACGAGGTGTTGACACCTGACAGCTCACGCTTTTGGCCCCTAGAGACCTACCAAGAAGGCGCTAATCCGCCCAGCTATGACAAGCAGTTTGTGCGCGATTGGCTAGAGACTGCCCAAGTCAACGGCAAGCCTTGGGGCAAGACCGCCCCAGCGCCCAAGCTACCCGAGTCAGTGATTGCTCACACTGCAGAGAAGTACCGTGAGGCTTTGCAGCGTTTAACAACTTAGTCGCTTTACGACTTAAATGCCATATTCATGGGATAGTGCTGCGCGCAGCGCTGTCCTACACTGCATTCACCCGTTGAACCTCTGCACCATGGCAATCATGCCAGCAGCACTGAGCATCAACCTTGTTTGCACCAAAGGAATGAACATGACACTGCGCGCTGCACCCCGTTTTAATTTTCGCAACTTAGCCTTGCACAACCTTAGCTCTTTAAGTTTGGCGGTGGCTTTGCTTGGGTCATCTGGCCTGGCCAGTGCCCAAACCAGTACCTCCGCTACTAGCGCACCAGCCGATGCGCAATGCATCTTGGCTGGCCGCTTGGACAGCAATGCCCGCTGGGCTCCACAAGCACGCGGCATTGAGCTGCTCGACACAGCGGGCAAGCGCATCAGCAGCTCTGACAAAGCCGCCCTAGGCTTGGTCACGCAAGTGCGCGTGACCAGCCCTGCCCTGCTGTCAAAGTGCAACGGCAGCCAGGCTTTGGCCCAAGGTGACGATCTGCCCAAAGCGGCCAAAACCAGCAGCCCGGCCGTGTCTGCAGGTAATGCGCCGGTGAAGGTAGAAGCAGTGAGCTTTCCGCCTCTGCGGGTGGGCGGCGAGCTGGTGGAGCTGCGTTTGAGCGTGGGGCCAGATAGAGTCATAGCTCTAAGCCGATAGGCTACCGGGCAAGTCGTGCCGCCCATGGCTTGCAAACAGATTTCGGCGACTACAATGGCGATAGCAAGATTTATGCCGCCATGCACCACACCTCATCACACCCCTTTATCGCCCTGCTGCTAGCCGCCCTGACTTTGGGCCTGACCCACAGCAGCGCATGGGCTGAAAAAGCCGATCGCAAAAAACCGATGAACGCCGAGGCCGATGCCTTGCGCTACGACGATTTACGGCAAACCAGTGTTTTTACCGGCAATGTCGTGATCACCAAGGGTACGTTGATTTTGCGCGGTGCGCAGGTTGAAGTGCGCCAAGACCCTGAGGGGTTTCAGTTTGGCACCGCCACCGACAAAGGCGGCAAGCGCGTGTTTTTCAGACAAAAGCGCGACGCTTCACAAGGCGGCGTTGAGGAATGGATTGAGGGCGAAGCCGAGACCATTGTCTATGACGGCAAAGCCGATACTGTGACGTTTACCAAAAACGCGGTTTTGCGGCGCTACAAAGGTGCCAATGTGAACGACGAAACTTCGGGCAGCCAGATTGTGTACGACAATATCACCGACGTGTTCAACGTGGTTGGCGGCGCAGCCAACGCCACAGCTGCCAACCCCACTGGCCGGGTGCGTACGATGATCACACCCAAAGATGCTGCGCCTAGCGGCGCACGCCCAGCGCCGAGCTCAGGGGTCAATCCGACACTGCGGCCTAGCAGCTCAGTGGGTGGAGAGGCCAAGTGAACGAGTCCTCTGCGCCAGCAACGTCTGCAAGCATGCCGCAGCGCATGCTCAGCGCGACGGGCCTGCAAAAATCCTACGGCGCACGCAAAGTCGTCAAAGATGTTTCGCTGTCTGTGAACCAAGGTGAAGTGGTCGGTTTGCTAGGCCCCAACGGCGCGGGTAAAACCACCTCGTTTTACATGCTGGTGGGCCTGCTGCGCGCTGACGCAGGGCAAATCACCATCAACGGCGAGCGTGTGGAGCGCCTACCTATCCACCGCCGCTCACGGCTGGGCCTAAGCTACCTACCGCAGGAAGCCTCTATTTTTCGCAAGCTCACGGTGGCCGAGAATGTGCGCGCGGTGCTCGAGCTGCAGCGTGATGCCAACGGCAAGGCGCTGGCCAAAAGCGTGATCGAAGAGCGATTGATGGGCCTGCTCAAAGACCTGCGTGTGGAAACACTGCACGACTCACCTGCCCCTGCGCTCTCAGGCGGTGAACGCAGGCGCGTGGAGATTGCACGCGCTTTGGCGACCGACCCGCAGTTCATCTTGCTGGACGAACCTTTTGC
Source organism: Polaromonas sp. (assembly GCA_031431335.1). GTDB lineage: Bacteria > Pseudomonadota > Gammaproteobacteria > Burkholderiales > Burkholderiaceae_C > JAAFIP01. Next base: position 8,154 of record JANPDG010000260.1, read on the forward strand.
AGGCATTGACCCCATCGCGGTCATTGAGATCCAGCGCATCATCAGCTTTCTCAAGTCACGCGGTATTGGCGTGCTGATCACCGACCATAACGTGCGCGAAACCTTGGGTATTTGCGACCACGCCTACATCATCAGCGACGGCCATGTGCTGGCCAAAGGCACGCCGTCTGAGATTGTCAACAACCCCGATGTGCGCCGTGTGTACCTTGGCGAGCACTTTCGCATGTAGTGGCGCGGTTTGGTTGGTATTTTTTGCAATTTTTCAACACGCAATGGTTTGCGCAATTTTGGTAACTAACCCTCTATGAGACAAGGTCTCAGCCTCGGCGTATCGCAGCACTTGGCGCTCACGCCCCAGCTACAGCAGTCTATTCGTCTGCTGCAGTTGTCTACGCTTGAGCTGTCGCAAGAGATCGACCAAATGCTGCAGGACAACCCATTTTTAGAGCAGGACAGCGCCGAGCAAGGTTTTGAAGAAGCGCTGCAAGCCGAGCGTGTGCTACAGCAGCAAGCCGAAGTGCAAGCCGAGCGCACTGATGAGTTTGAATGGCAGCCTGCTAACGACACAGCCACTGTGACGACCACCGACACGCCAGCCAACGACACCACCCCAGACACTGCCAGCGAAGCCAGCATCACCGACGACTGGGAGGGCGAAGGCAGCCACGAAGTGGCCGCAGACGACGCCGAATGGGGCAACGACGCACCTGCGCGTAACAACAACAACGAATCAGGCGAGGTCGACGCTACCAGCCTGAGCGCTGAGCATATCAGCTTGCAAGACCACCTGCACCGCCAAGCGGCCAGCGTGCGTCTGGGCGACGAAGACCGCGCAGCGCTGATGTTTTTGATCGAGTCGCTCAACGACGACGGCTATTTGGCCGATAGTTTTGAAGATTTGGCCGAGAGCCTGGGCGCCACCACGCTCGAAGACGTGGAAGAGCTGGTGCAGCGCTTTACATTGGCACTCAAGCTGCTGCACCATATGGAGCCTGCAGGGGTGGGCGCGCGCGACCTGTCGGAGTGCCTGACGCTGCAATTGGTTCATCCTGCTGCAGTCACCGCCAACCACACGGCAAACGGGCAAGTTGCATTGAGTATTTGCAAGCAGCCCCTAGATCTGCTAGCGCGGCGCGACACTAAGCGGTTGGCCATTCTGTGCCAATGCAGCAGCGACGATGTCAAAGAAGCTATTGGCTTGATTGCACGGCTTGACCCCAAACCGGGCCGCCGCTTTGCCGATGTAGAGCGCAACATCATCGTGCCCGATGTGATTGTGATCGCAAGCGGACGTGGCGCGCATATCAAATTCAAAGCCACACTCAACCCCACCGTGATGCCGCGCCTCAAAGTGCACGATATTTATGCCCAAGCGCTCAAAGGCGGCAAGTCAGACAGCCACGCGGCACTGCAAGGCCGCCTGCAAGAGGCGCGCTGGTTTATTAAAAATATTCAGCAGCGCTTTGACACTATCCTGCGGGTGAGCAACGCGATTGTGGAGCGGCAGCGCAACTTTTTTGCCCACGGCGCGCTGGCCATGCGCCCGCTGGTGCTGCGCGAGATCGCTGACGAGCTGGGCCTGCATGAGTCAACGATTAGCCGCGTGACCACCGCCAAATACATGTCGACGCCGTATGGCACGTTTGAGCTCAAATACTTTTTCGGCTCAGCGCTGAACACTGAAACGGGCGGCAACGCATCGAGCACAGCTGTGCGCGCGTTGATCGGGCAGTTCATTGCTGCAGAAGACCGCAAAAAACCGCTGTCCGACAACGCCATTGCCGACATGCTCAAAGAACAAGGCATTGAGTGCGCGAGGCGCACCGTGGCCAAATACCGCGAAGCCCTGCGCATCGCGCCCACCCATTTGCGCAAAGCGCTATAGAAGACGCAAGGCTACCTATGTCCATGAACCATTTGCAATTATTTTTGCCCTGCGCAGGCGGCGTAGAAGAGCTGCTGGGCCACGAGGTGCACGGCATTACCAAGCAACCCGTGAGCGTGGTGCGCGGCGGCGTGATGCTAGAGGGTAGCTGGCGCGATGTGATGCAGCTTAACCTGTGGAGCCGCTTGGCGGTGCGCGTGATGGTGCAATTGCAAAGCCGCCCTTACCGTAATGAAAAAGACCTGTATGACGCTGCCAGCGACGTGGCTTGGGAGCTGTGGTTTACCAACAAAAATACGTTCAAAATCGACATCACCTCGCAGCACAGTCCGCTCAAAAGTTTGAACTTTGCCGCGCTGACCATCAAAGACGCTGTCGCAGACCGCTTTCGCCACAAAAGCGGTGAGCGGCCTGATGTAGACACCCACTGGCCCCATGTGCGCATCCACGCCCACCTGAACACCGACACCGTCACGCTGTATATCGACACCAGCGGTGAGCCGCTGTTCAAGCGCGGTTGGCGTTTAGACAAAGGCGATGCACCGCTCAAAGAAACTTTAGCTGCCGCCATGCTGGCCGCCAGCGGCTGGAGCCCCGAGCAACCGCTGTACGACCCCTGCTGCGGAAGCGGCACCATCGCCATCGAAGCCGCCCAAATGGCGCTGAACATCGCTCCCGGCTTGTTGCGCCCGTTTGCCTTTGAGCGCTACCTGCCATTTCAGTCGCATGTGTGGGAGCCCATCAAACAGCAAGCTGCAGAGGCAGCCCTGCCCGGCCCTGCCAATGCCCAAGAAATCACCATTTTTGGCAGCGACGTAGCCCACCGCATGGTGGACTTTGCCCAGCGTAACGCCGAGCGCGCAGGCGTGGCCCACGCGGTGCAGCTGCGTGGCGGCGACGCACTGCAGCGCATGCCGCCGTGCACACCGAGCGCTACAGTTAAGCCTGTGATGATGATCAACCCGCCGTACGGCGAACGGATTGAGGTGGCAGGCGTGGCTGGTGCTGCGGCCAAGCAAGGCGCAGACACCGACGACTTTTTTGTGCAGCTGGCCACCCACTGGAAAACCAGTTTTGACGGTTGGACGGCGTGGATACTGGCACCCGACATGAAGCTGCCTGGCCGGATGCGCCTCAAAGAGTCGCGCCGCGTGCCGATGTGGAACGGCCCGATCGAGTGCCGTTTGTTCAAATTCGACATCCAAGGCCGCAGACCACCGACCGACAAAGACGTGCCGCGCACGCCGCAGGCCGTGCAAGGTGACGCTGCGTGACGCAAACGCTTGGCGCACCGCTGGTCGTTCTGGAC
>JANPDG010000261.1:0-12210 GCA_031431335.1 Polaromonas sp.
ACCATGCATCAGAAAATTAGTGTATCGCTTGAACTATTCTTGTTAAATACATAAAACTAGCAGCCTAGCGATGACTTTCAAACAAACCTGCCTCCCAAGGCGCAATTATTTTGGAGATACCTATGAAGAAGTTCCACCTTACCGCGCTGGCGCTCAGCCTGACCGCTATGGGCGCGTTTGCGCAAACCACCGTCGGCGTGAGCTGGTCTAACTTTCAGGAAGAGCGTTGGAAGACTGACGAAGCCGCCATCAAGGCGCAGCTAGAAAAATCGGGTGCCAAATACATCAGCGCCGATGCCGGTGGTTCGCCAGAAAAGCAGTTGGCCGACATTGACAGCTTGATCTCCAAAGGCGCCAAAGCACTGATCGTGCTGGCCATGGACAAAGATGCGATTTTGCCAGCCATCAACAAGGCTACCAAGCAAAAGATCCCCGTCGTGGCGTATGACCGCTTGATCGAAGCGCCGGGCGTGTTCTACATCACGTTTGACAACGTGGAAGTGGGCCGCATGCAGGCGCGCGCTATTTTGGCCGCCAAGCCAAAGGGCAACTACGTCATGATCAAGGGCTCGCCAACCGACCCTAACGCCAACTTCCTGCGCGGTGGCCAACAAGAAGTCATCGACGCTGCTGTGAAAAAAGGCGACATCAAAATCGTGGGCGAAGAGTACACCGATGGCTGGAAGCCTGAAGTCGCTCAAAAGAACATGGAGCAGATCATCACCAAAAACGGCGGCAAGATCGACGCTGTGGTGGCCTCTAACGACGGTATGGCTGGCGGCGTAGTCGCAGCACTCAGCGCCAAGGGCATCAAAGGCGTGCCAGTATCAGGCCAAGACGGCGACCACGCTGCTTTGAACCGCGTAGCTTTAGGCTCACAAACCGTGTCCGTCTGGAAAGACGCACGCGACTTGGGCAAAGACGCTGCAGCCGCTGCCGTAGCTCTGGCCGCAGGCAAAAAAGTCGACGGCGCTAAGTCATGGAACGGCGGCGAGAAGAAAATCGAGCTGCAAGCCCAGTTCCTAAAGCCCATCCCAGTGACCTTGGCCAACTTGGATGTGGTCGTCAAGGCCGGCTGGATCAAGCAAGACGCTTTGTGCAAGGGCGTAGACAAAGCCACTGGCCCTGCAGTTTGCAAGTAAGTTAAGCCATAGCCCGTAATAGGGCTACTGGCAGCATGTTGCGGGTACCAGCGAGGCGCTGCGTACCCGCGTTTTATTTGGATCTCCAGTTTCCATCGGCATGGCGGGAGTACGCGCGTGAATCACATCTTACATTCTTTAAAGCAAGCCGCCATCGACTGGCGCTTGGTGCTCATGGGCATGGTGCTGGCCGCTATTGCAGTGACATTCAATATTTTATCTGATGGCATATTTCTGTCGCCTGAAAACCTCTACAACATTGCCCAGCAAACGGCTGTGGTCGGCATTGTGTCCACCGTGGTGGTGCTGATCATCGTGGCGCGGCATATCGACTTGTCGGTGGGCTCGGTGATGGGCTTTGTGGGCGTGCTCATTGCCACGCTCATGTACACCGGCGGCTGGTCGTGGCAGGCGGCGAGCTTGGCTGGCTTGGCAGTGGCCATTGCAGTCTCGATGTACCAAGGCGCGCTGACCGCGATGTTGGGTGTGCCTTCGTTCGTGGTCACACTGGGCGGTTTGATGTCGTTTCGTGGCGCGGCATTTTTGGTGGCGGACGGTAAAACTCAACCGGTGAACGACCCGTTTTTTCAAAGCTTGGGCGGCGGCTTTGATGGCGCTATTGGTACCACGGCCAGCTGGAGCATTGCGCTCATCATGTGCGCCGCACTGGCCTGGGCTATGGTGGCCAAACGCAGGGCGAACACCCGCTATGAAGTGCCTAACAACCCGCTGTGGCTCGACGCAGCCGTGGTGTTGGTGCCCGTGGCTATTGTGCTGGCTTTTACTGCTGCGATGAACGGCTACCGCATTGCGAGCAAAGACGCTCCGCAGGGCATTCCGATTCCGGTGCTGATCTGGGCGGGCGTGGCGCTCGGCCTGTCGTTTTTGGTGCACCGCACGCGCTTTGGCCGCTATGTATTTGCCATGGGCGGCAACCCTGAAGCGGCGGCTTTGGTGGGCATTCCCGTCAAGCGGGTGACCTTAATGTTGTTCGCGTTGATGGGCTTGCTTATCACCATCGCGGCTGTGGTGTCGATAGCACGGCTAAATGCAGGCACCAACTCGCTGGGCACCAGCATGGAGCTGTATGTAATTGCCGCAGCAGTCATTGGCGGCACCGCGTTGGCAGGCGGCAGCGGTTCAATATTAGGCTCCGTGCTGGGCGCGCTGATCTTGCAGTCGATTGACAGCGGCATGCTGCTGTTGGACGTATCGATTGGTGTGCGCTACGTCATCATTGGCCAGGTGCTGATTGCAGCGGTGGTGTTTGATGTGCTGTACCGTAAATTCACCGGAGACACCGTATGACACACAGCATGACTGGTGCAGCAGATACAAATAGCTGCCTCGTGCAGATGCGCGGCATTCACAAAGCATTTGGCGGTGTACACGCAGTAGAAAACGCCAGTATCAACCTGTACCCCGGTGAAGTCGTGGCCCTGCTGGGCCACAACGGCGCAGGCAAGTCGACGTTGATGAAAATGCTCGCTGGAGCGTATCCGATCGACAGCGGCGACGTGATCATCTGCGGCAACAAAACAAATATTCGCACCCCACTGGATGCGCAGCAGCTGGGTATTGAGTCGATCTACCAAACCTTGGCGCTGGCCGACAACCTTGACTCGGTGGCCAACTTGTTTTTAGGCCGCGAGCTGCTCACCCGCTGGCGCACGCTGGACGACCACCGCATGGACGCCGATGCACGCAAGGTGTTTTCGCGTTTGAACAAAAACTTCAAAAATGTGCGCACACCAGTGCGTCGCCTCTCGGGTGGGCAGCGCCAAGTGGTGGCCATCTCACGGGCGATTTATTTCAACGCCAAAATATTGATCATGGACGAGCCTACAGCAGCGCTCGGCCCCGAAGAAACCGCGATGGTCGGCAACCTGGTACGCCAGCTCAAGGCCGAAGGCGTGGGCATCTTTTTGATCAGCCACGACATGCACGATGTGTTTGCACTGAGCGACCGCTTGGCGGTAATGAAAAACGGCCGTGTGGTGGGCACCTACCGTACCCAAGATGTCACTGAAGACGAGGTTCTGGGCATGATCATCGGTGGCAAAAAGCCCGAAGGCAAAGCACAAGCCGAGCGTCAGCCGGCCTGAGCAGCATGAAGACCACAGGCGATCAGTATTTGGTCAAGCGCATTAACCGCAGCGTGGTGCTGCGCTTGGTGCGCGCGCAGCCGGGTTTGTCTCGGGCGCAGTTGGCCGCAGAGAGTGGTCTGACCAAGTCCACCGTGGGTCAGATCATCAAAGAGCTGATCGAAGAGAGTTGGCTCACAGAGTCGGCGCTGACGCCATCGATCAGCCAAGGTAGGCCATCCACCCCTTTGCAGATTGATGGCAGGACCCGCGGCCTGTTAGGGGTTGAGCTGGCCATTGATTGTTTGCGCGTGGTGGGCGTATCGCTGCTCGGTGAGGTGGTGTGCTCATTACATGCACCGTTGATTAGCAACACCCCGCAGCAGGCTTGTAGCCAGCTGGCCAGCGTGGTGGCGCAGGCGTATGCAGAGCTGGTGCGCCAAGGCTTCGCGCCCTCTGGCGTGGGGGTGGGCTTGCCAGGGGCGTTTGACGATGTTACCGGTGCCATCTGGTTTGCGCCTAACCTAGGGTGGCGTCGGGTTGAAATTTTGCCCATGATTGTGTCTGCGTTGGACAGTGCGGGCGTGCCAGCGATGCCGGTGATGGTGCAAAACGACGCCGACACCGGCGCACTCAGTGAGTATGAATTTGGCGCGGGCGAGCACAAAGGCGCTTTGATCTTCGTGGCCTGCGGGGTGGGTGTAGGCGCAGGAATTGTGCTTAATGATCGGTTGTTCACCGGCACAGACGGTATGGCTGGCGAGATCGGACACAGTATTTTGCAAATCGACGGCCCGCTGTGCAGCTGTGGCCGCTTGGGCTGCGCCGAGACTTTTGTGGGCGCACGCGCTATCGCCAACGAGATGGCGCAGCACGGCCACGCGGACCGCGCTGGCGTGCATCTAGGTACGCTGGTGCACAACCTGTGGACTACATTCAACCCCAGTGTGGTGGTGTTAGGCGGGCCGTCCTGTGTTGAAAATAAGCGCTTGGTTGACACCGCACACCACACGTTGCAAACCCATGCCGCGCGCGCTGGTATGGCGCTGCCGCTGGTGCGGGTGGCACGCTACGGGCTGCTGGCGTCTGCAGTCGGCGCAGCAGGCTTGCTGTTGCACCATTATTTGCGTCCACTGAATGTAAGTGCGCTCATGCACCCTGGCCCTATGGATTTGCAGCGCACCGCCCCGGCGCAGCTGGCATCTGCAGATGCCGACTAGTTCACTGCAGCAATCAAGGTCTTCGCCATGAAAAAAGTGCAGTGGGGTGTGCTCAGCACCGCCAAAATTGGTCTTAAAAACGTGATTCCCGCCATGCAGCGAAGCCAGTGGTGCACCGTGAGCGCCATCGCATCACGCTCGCTGGATGCTGCGCGCACAGCGGGACATGCGCTGCAGATCAGCCAAGCCTATGGCTCGTACGAAGAGCTGATAGCCGACCCGGCAATAGAGGCGATCTACAACCCGCTGCCCAACGATATGCATGTGCACTGGACCTTAGCCGCTGCGCGCGCGGGCAAGCATGTGCTGTGCGAAAAACCATTTGCCATGAATGCCCATGAAGCTGCGGCGCTGCGCGAAGTGCAGGACAAAGTGCATATCTCGGAGGCGTTCATGGTGCGCTTTCACCCGCAGTGGCTGCGCGCGCGTGAGCTGGTGCGCACTGGTGTGCTGGGTGAGTTGCGCTCGATTCAAGCGTACTTTTCGTATTTCAACCGCGACGCGGGCAATATTCGCAACCGCCCAGAGTCAGGCGGCGGTGCGTTGTATGACATTGGTTGCTACGCGGTGGTGGCAGGGCGTTTCTTTTTTGAAGCCGAGCCGCTGCGCGTGATGGCGTTGATCGACCGCGATCCTGATTTTAAAACCGACCGCACAGCCACGGTGATAGCCGACTTTGGTGCAGACCGCCGCTTAGACTTTACCGTGTCAACCCAAAGCACGCCCTACCAGCGCCTGCATTTGGTGGGCACGCAGCAACGGCTTGAGATAGAGGTGCCGTTCAACGCAGTGCAAGGCGAGTCGATGCGGATCATATTAGACAACGGCACAGCACATGCCGGCAAAAATGCAACGTTCGAAGTGATGCCCCCTGCCGATCAGTACACACTGCAGTGCGATGCGTTTGCCCGGGCTATCCGCGCAGAGCAGCCATTGCCCTACGGGCTGGATGACGCTATTTGCAATATGAGAGTGATTGACGCTATGTACGCAGCCGGCGCTTCAAGCCAATGGTGCGCGGTGTAGCCTGGCCACTGTGCACGGCGCAGCTGGCAGGCTACACTCTGCAGCATGGACACCAAAGCACTCGTTACCCTGCTGGCTATTGTTAACCCGCTAGCCTGCGTACCTTTTTTCATTCACTACACCCAAGGCTTTTCGCCTGAGCTGCGGCGCAAAACCATCTGGGTCGCCAGTTTTAGTGCTTTTGTGGTGATTGCCATCAGCGCTTTGCTAGGGCTTCAGCTGCTGGAGTTTTTTGGTATCTCGCTGGCCAGCTTTCAGGTGGGGGGCGGTATGTTGCTGCTCACATCGTCGCTGCACATGCTCAACGCCGAACCGGCAGAGGCTAAGTCTGCCAAAGGCGATATGGAGGACGCCGATGCGTCCATGCGCACCAGTATTGCCGTGGTGCCATTGGCTATTCCGCTGCTCACGGGCCCCGCCACCATGTCCACCGTGGTCATTTATGCCGAAAAAGCCAAAACATTTTGGCAGCTTGGCACACTGGTCGGCTACGGCGTGGTGATTGCATTGGCTACCGCACTGTGTTTTAGCTTGGCCCAGCCTATTGCCCGTGTTTTGGGCAAAACCGGTATCAATGTGATGACCCGTTTGATGGGCTTGATCTTGGCTGCGCTGGCAGTAGAGGTGATGGCCGATGGCTTGCAAAAGCTGTTTCCCATTCTGGCCAGTGGCGTCAGATAAGCGACACACCGCATGGCTTCGCTGCTGCTGCTAGAAGACGACCCTGCCATTGCCAAGACGGTGGTCTTTGCGCTAGAGCGTGAAGGCTATGCAGTGCAGCATTGCACGCTGCTGGGGGATGCGCGCAGCGCAATGGCTGCGCAAGTGTTTGATGCCCTGGTGCTCGACGTAGGGCTGCCAGATGGCAACGGGCTAGACCTGTGCCGCGAGGTGCGTGCCAGCGGGTCAACTCCGGTGCTGATGCTGAGCGCGCGCGGCGAAGAGCTAGACCGCATACTGGGCCTAGAGTTGGGCGCAGATGACTACATGGCCAAACCGTTTAGCCCGCGTGAGCTGGTGGCCCGTGTGCGCGCACTGCTCAGACGCAGCAACGCAGCCACGTCGGCGTCCAGCGCTGCGCCCGCAGCGGCCGCAAGAGCCGCATTGATCCACGATGCTGCGGGTCATCGCATCCATCTGCACGGCAAAGTCTTAGACCTGACGCGGCGCGAATATGGCTTGCTCGCTGTGCTGATGCAGGCGCGTGGGCGCATCCAGTCGCGCGAGAGCCTGCTCAGCGCGGTGTGGGGCTTGGACGCAGACAGCACCGACCGCACGGTCGACACCCACATCAAAACCCTGCGCGCCAAGCTGCGCGCCGTCGACGCTGATTGTGATCCTATCCAAACCCATCGCGGCATGGGTTACAGCATCAGCGGCTAGGCCAAGCGATGAAGCTGGGTATTCGCCTGCTATTTGCTTTTTTTGTGATCAACGGGCTTGCCGCGTTTTTTGTGTTGCGTGTGTTCACCGCCGAGATCAAGCCCAGCGTGCGCGAGGTGATGGAAGACATGATGGTCGACACTGCCAATATTTTGGCCGAGCTGGCCAGTGACGACCTGGCCGCACAGCAGCTGCAAACGGGCCGCTTTGCCGCGAACGTGCGCAACTATGCCAGCAGGCCGATTGACGCGCAGATTTGGGGTTTGTCCAAGCAGTCGCTAGACTTTCGTGTGTATGTGACCGATGCCCAAGGTGTGGTGCTGTTTGACTCTGAGAATGTAGCCCAGGGCCAAGACTACTCGCGCTGGCGCGATGTGGCGCGCACCCTGCGCGGCGAATATGGCGCGCGCGCCACGCGTGAGGTGCAAACCGACGACCGCACTTCCATCATGTATGTGGCAGCGCCGGTGCTGCAGGCGGGCAAAATTATCGGTGTGCTGACTGTGGCCAAGCCGCTCAGTTCGATCCAAATTTTCATTGACCGGGCTGAGCGCAAAGTGCTGTTCAATGGATTGCTGTTTTTAGCATTGTCGGCTTTGTTGGGTGTGATCGTCACGCTGTGGATGGTGTGGAACATTCGCAAGCTGCGCCAGTATGCGCTGAGCGTGCAGGCCGGCGAGAACACGGCGGTGCCCAATGTGCCCGGCGAATTGGGCGATTTAGCGCAAGCCATGCAAACCATGCGCCAGCGCTTGCAGGGCCGCGAATACATTGAAAACTATGTGCGCGCGCTGACCCATGAGCTCAAGAGCCCAATGGCCGCAATCAGGGCCTCGGGCGAGCTGCTGCAAGACGACTTGCCCGCACACGACCGGGCGCAGTTTGCGGGCCAAGTGGTGGCGCAAACCCAGCGCGTGCAGCGCCTGATTGACCGCATGCTCGAGCTCACCAAGCTTGAGCAGCGCACGGTGACCGATGGCAGGCTGCACAGCGCGCAGCCTGCAGCCCTGTCTGCCTGCGTGCGCGATGCCGCGCTCGCACTGCAGGCTCAGCTGGCTATGAAGCACATGACTCTGAGCACGGTGCCCGATGTATCTGCCATTGCAGTGGATGCGCCCTTGGTTACCTTGGCGGTGAGCAACCTGCTTGAAAATGCGATTGATTTTGCCCCTGTGGGCAGTCACATTGCTATCAGCTGCACCGAGCGCAGTGTGGTGGTGCAAGACCAAGGCGGCGGTGTGCCGGACTATGCGCTGGCGCGCTTGGGCGAGCGATTTTTTACTACGCCCCGTCCCGATGGTGAACGGCTTGGCTCAGGCTTGGGGTTGGCCATTGTCAAACAGATCATGGCACTGCATGGTGGGCAACTGCAAATGCACAATGCGAATGGTGGCCTGCGCGCTGAATTGATTTTTCCCAGCGTTTAATTTTTTTTAATCCACTTCACACCTGCTTCACAGACTTCATAGTCCGCTCACTGAGGCCAGAGACACTGCCTTCACATTAACTTGTGGAGAAAGAACCGTGAAATTTGCCTGGATAGTCAAAATAGGTGCGTTGCTGGCCGTAGTGCTAGCCTTGATGTTTGGATTGGGCCTGATCAAAGACGTGGTGGATGACCGCTTGCGCTATAAAAATGAGGCAGCCAACAGCGTAGCGCAAAGTATTGCGGGCAGCCAAACCGTGGTGGGCCCTGTGGTGCACAGCGCCTGTGTAGAAACCTGGGATGTCAAAGGCCCTGGCCGGGCGACGTATGAAGAGCGCCGCGAGTTCATGTTGATGGCGCTGCCCGAAACGTTGACGATCAAGTCTAACGTGGGCCTAGAGACCCGCACGCGCAGCCTGTACCCGGTCAATGTGTTCACACTTAAAGCACAGCTGGTAGCGCAGTATCCGAGTCTAGACAAACTCAGGCCAGTGAGCACAGTGAAAAATTCGCGCATGAACTGCGGCTCGCCCATTGTGATGTTGTCTGTAGACGACCCACGCGGTATTCGCAGCGCTCAGCTGAGTGTGGGTGGGCAAGTGTATAAACTCAAAGCAGGCACCTTTCACCCCACCTACAGCCGTGGTGTGCACGCCGCGTTGCCAGACGCGATGCGCCAAAGCGCAGACCCGCTGACGCTCGAAGTGGAACTCGAGCTGGTGGGCACTGAGCGCTTGTCGATCGTGCCACTGGGCGAGACCACGCAAGTGCGCATGCAAAGCAACTGGCCACATCCTTCGTTTGGCGGGCGGTTCTCGCCTGCTGACCGTAGCGTCACAACCGAAGGCTTTGATGCCAACTGGCGCGTGACCTCGATGGCCTCGAGCGCTGGGCTGGGGGTACTCAATGCCCGTCCGACCTGTGGCGACCAGAGTGAACATGCCAACTTAGACGCAGATAGCGATGCGCCTGGCCGCGTTGCTTATGCAGTGGCCAGTGCAGCGCAAGAGGCGTCGCAAACACAGGCCGCTACTGCAGCGCGCAGCCCTTTGGCCGATGCGCCTGCGCCGCGTCAACCACCGCAGCCCGTGGCACCCGCGTTCAAAGGCTGCACCGAGACGCTGCAAGTGGCTTTTATCGACCCCATTAACCCGTATTCGCTGAGCGACCGCGCCACCAAATATGGCGTCCTGTTCATTGCGTTGACTTTTTTGGCAGTAGGTTTGTTTGAGCTCATGCACGGTCTGCGGGTACACCCCGTGCAGTATTTTTTAGTGGGCAGTGCGCTGTCGATTTTCTTTCTGCTCTTGGTCAGCCTGAGCGAGCACCTGAGCTTTAACGCATCGTATGTCAGCGCGGGGGCGGCCTGCGTGCTGCTGCTGACCTACTACGCCAGCCACATGCTGGGCGGCGTTCGCCGTGGGCTGCCGTTTGGACTGGGCATCGCACTGCTCTATGGCCTGTTGTTTGTGCTGCTGCAACTGGAGCAAACGGCTTTGGTGGTGGGCGCAATAGCGATGTTTGCGGTGCTGGCGATGGTGATGGCACTGACCCGCAAGGTGAACTGGTATGGGCTGAGCACGAGTGCCGCGCGCACAGGGGCTTAAACATGTTTATTGCCCATCTGCCTGCCGCATATTTGCTGGGCACAGTGCTAAAGAGGCGCTGGCCGCAGGCCATGACGCCTGCGGCTTGGGCCGCCTTGCTGCTGGCCAGCATTGCGCCCGACCTAGACCTGCTGTATTTTTATGGTTTTTCGGATCGCGGCTTCAATCACCACATTTACCCGCCGCATGTGCCTATGGTGTGGTTAGTCACCAGCGTGCTTGGCGGCCTGTGTCTGCGCGCCGGGCCAGCGCGCTGGCGTACGGCCTGGGCTGTGCCTTGGGCGATGGTGTCCACCGGCTGGTGGCTGCATTTGGTGCTCGACACGGTGGCGGGCGGCATCTGGTGGCTGTGGCCGTGGGTGACCACGCCCTATGTGCTGATGCCCATTTTCCCGCGCCGGTTTGACAACGCTTGGCTCAACATGCTAAGCCATCCTTTGATGGCAATCGAGGTGATGGTCGTCGTAGGTGCTGCTTGGCGTTGGCGTCAAACCCACCAGCGCTCAGCACCCAGAGCCTTCCGCCAGCGCAACTTTAGCTGCCAAATGCCCAAGCGCCCGTACCGCACCTTTTTATGAAGTGGCTGCGTACCTGAGGTACAGGGTGGCGCTTACATTTGCTCCCACGGCAGGCCGTCAAAGCGCCAGCCGCTCACGGTGCTGCGGTGAAAAGTGGCGTTTAACTCGCCCTCAAAGCCGTGCAAAATGTTAATGACCTGCGTAAAACCAGCCGCTTCCAGCGCTTCGCCCGCTTCCACGGTGCGCTTGCCGCTGCGGCAAATCAGGTACACCGGGCGGTTTTTATCGCCCGCCTCGCGCTCCACCAGTTGGGCAAAATGCGCAGGGTTGGCCTGCAAATCAGGGTATTCATACCAAGGAATGTTCTCCACCCCCGGAGGGCGGCCGACATACAAAGACTCAATTTCCATGCGCACGTCGATAAACAGTGCGTTGGGCGTGTTTTGGATCTCTTGCCAGGCGGCGCGGGGGTCTAGGTGTTTCACAAAGTCGATTATCTCTAAGTTTATGCAACTGTTCCTACAATAGAGCCTATGAAACCTATCGAATACACCCGCGGCGGCGCACTGCCCGCCATTTTGAACCAACGCATCGCCATTCTCGATGGTGCCATGGGCACCATGATTCAGCGTTTTAAGCTGAGCGAAGCGCAGTTTCGCGGCGAGCGCTTTGCTGACTTTCACAAAGACATCAAAGGCAATAACGAGCTGCTCAGCCTGACCCGCCCCGACGTGATCGGCGATATCCACGAAAAATACCTCGCCGCAGGCTGCGACCTGATCGAGACCAACACCTTTGGCTCCACCACCGTAGCCCAGGCCGACTACGATATGCAACATCTGGCTCGCGAGATGAACGTGCAGTCCGCCCGCATCGCCCGCGCCGCCTGCGACAAATTCTCCACCCTAGACAAGCCGCGCTTTGTCGTCGGCGCCCTCGGCCCCACCCCCAAAACCGCCAGCATCAGCCCCGACGTGAACGACCCCGGCGCACGCAACGTGAGCTTTGAAGAGCTGCGCGCCGCCTACTACGAGCAGGTGGAGGCTTTGTTTGAAGGCGGATCGGACGTATTTTTGGTAGAAACTATTTTTGACACCTTGAACGCCAAAGCCGCTTTGTTTGCGATTGACGAGTTTTTTGAAAACTCCGGCGAGCGCCTGCCGCTCATCATCAGCGGCACCGTCACCGACGCCTCCGGCCGCCTGCTGTCGGGCCAAACCGTCACCGCTTTTTGGCACAGCGTGCGCCACGCCCAGCCGCTGGCCATTGGCCTGAACTGCGCTTTGGGCGCAGCCCTGATGCGCCCCTACATTGCAGAGTTGGCCCGCGTAGCTGGCGACACCTTCATCAGCTGCTATCCCAACGCGGGCCTGCCCAACCCGATGAGTGAGACCGGCTTTGACGAAACCCCCGAAGTCACCTCGCGCCTGCTACACGACTTTGCCACCGAAGGCTTGGTCAACATCGTAGGCGGCTGCTGCGGCACCACCCCAGAGCACCTCAACGCCATCCGCTTGGCTGTTGAGCCCGTGGCGACGCGTGCTGTAGCGCGTGGGGTTTTCTATAAAGAGGCGGCTTGAGGGGGCTATCTTTCGTAGTAGATACTATTAAATTAATAGCTAACTATTGAATATCCACGTCGGAAAAATGCTCTATTTTCTTTCAAAAATGTGTTGGGTGAGATGACCCATCTGTTCGCGTAAGGCTTGTCTTTTTTGTCTTGTACTCTTGTACAGACGCAGGCCGGCGGTGCTACTTCAGCTACGCGGCTGTCCCCCGTGTTGGCCTAGGGCCAACAACTCCT
>JANPDG010000262.1:0-12046 GCA_031431335.1 Polaromonas sp.
GGTGCAAAGCGGCGCACTGGTGTATGTGCTTAACGACCTGGTCGACTCGCCCGTGGTGCCGATTAACGCCGTGATGCTGCAAGAGCGCCACCGCAGCCCCAAGGTGCGCGCGTGCATTGATTTTTTTGCGCAGTGGCTGCAAGGCCACGGCATGGATATTGCGCCAAAAGCACCCGCAAGCTCAAAAGGAAAAGGCACAATCTAGGTATGCGAATCTTCTCCTGGAAATCAACGCCACCACACACTGCAGCCCAGACGGCGCAGCAAAAAGCCGCGCAACTGGCGCTGCCGTTCTCCAGCGAGTATGCCGCGCTGAACACGGCGGCAGACAACGCAGAAGACAGCGCGGCAGACAGCGCCAGCAGCGCGCCGCCTGCCACCTCGCCCTCTGTGCGCCCGTCCGTGCTGCGCCCCACCGCGCGCTTCATGCTGTCGCACCCGGCGCACCTGATGGCTCTGGGCTTTGGCTCAGGTTTGTCGCGCATTGCGCCGGGCACAGCAGGCACGCTGTGGGCGTGGGCAGCGTTTGTGGTGATGCAGCTGTATTTATCGCCACTGCAAATCGGCTGGGTGATTGCTGCGTCGCTGCCCATGGGCTGGTGGGCTTGCACCGTGTGCGCTCGCAACATGCGCGTGATGGACCCCGGCAGCATTGTGTGGGACGAGGTGATCGCGTTTTGGATCATTTTGTGGATGATCGCGCCCGCTTCTCTGTGGGCGCAGGCGGCGGCGTTTGCACTGTTCAGGTTTTTTGATGCGGTCAAACCTGGCCCTGTGGCTTGGGCCGATGGTTTGTTCAAAGGCTTTGGAGCCAAGGGCGGCTGGGGCATCATCTTTGACGACTTGGTGGCAGCGGCGTGCACCCTGCTGGTGATTGCGCTGTGGCGGTTTTAAAACTTTAAACTGCTGTCTAATATCGTTATTTACTATTATTTTAGGAGCGAACTTGTTAATATCCACGTCGGAGAACCTCTTAAAAATCTCCCTGAAACTCACAACAGACAACTACATGCTGGCTACAGCCGAGAGCTGCACCGGCGGGCTGATCAGCGCGGCCTGCACCGCGCTGGCTGGCTCGTCTGAGTGGTTCGACCGCGGCTTTGTCACTTATTCGAATGACGCCAAAACCGAGCAGCTGGGCGTGGATGCGCAGCTTATTGCCGAGCACGGCGCGGTCAGCGAACCTGTGGTGCGCGCCATGGCCTTTGGCGCAGCCCGCCGCTCCAAAGCGCGCATCAGCGTCGCCGTCACTGGCATCGCCGGGCCCACGGGCGGCAGCGCTGACAAGCCCGTGGGCACCGTATGGTTTGGCTTTTCTGTTCACGGCACGCTGCACAGCGAAGTGCAGCACTTTGCAGGCGACCGCACCCGCGTGCGCGAAGCCACGGTGCAGCATGCGCTGGCGCGGCTGGTGGCGTTGCTAGACGCAGACCCGCACGTTTAGGTCGGCGCTATCGAGCTAATCGCTGTAGTTGCACCAGCCATCTTGCAGTTTCAGCGCACTACATTGCGCACAGGTAATTTTCGTGTCTGCCCAATGGACAACAAAAAGAATTCATCTTCGTCTATACCTTGCTCTTTGCGCGCTGCAGCCAGATCTTTAGGTGGCTGGTCTAGCGACTCGTCGGTCAGCTCAAAAGTGCCCCAGTGCACACCTACACTGCGTTTGGCTTTCAAATCTTTATGCACTTGCACAGCATCTACTGGGTTAAGGTGCTGATCCTGCATAAACCAGCGCGGTTCGTAAGCACCCACAGCTATCAAGGCAATATCAAAACCACCGCCCAGAGCAGCAGTTTGGCGCGATGCAAAACGCTGCTGCGTATCTGCAAAGTCTTTGCTGTACCCCGTGTCACCGCTGTAGTACCAATGAAAATCTGCCCCAAACACCGACCAACCACCCCACAGCGTTTGGCTGCGATCTCCTAGGCTGCGGGCAGACCAGTGCTGCACAGGTGTCAGATTGAATTCCACACCTTTCTCCGTCACGTTGTCCCACCAGTCCAGCTCTTTAACTGTTGTAATGCCCGCCCTAGAAAACCAATCTTTCAAACCTAAAGGAACAATAAAAAGTGGAGCACCTCCAGCTTGCTCAGATAGCGCTTTGACGGACTCAAAATCTAAGTGGTCATAGTGGTTGTGCGATATCAAGACCACATCAATTCGGGGCAAATTTTCTAGCGCGATACCCGGTGGTTGGGCACGCTTAGGTCCCGTAGATTGTACGGGCGAGGCGCGCTCGGAAAAGATGGGATCCGTCAACACATTGAGCCCACTAGCCTGCACCAGCATCGTAGCGTGGCCTACCCAAGTGATTGCAGGTTGCATGCTGCCAAGCGGTGCAAAGAGAGCTGCAGATGAGCCGCCCATTCGGTTGGCAAAGTCTGTAAAGCCGTTTTTCAGTGCGTTAGATTTAATAAAATCTAAATCTGCTTTGACTTGTGGGGTAGGCACCTGCGGCGCCACGGGAAAGCCACCGCGACGGCGTTCAACTTGCCAACGAAAAAATGCCGCGCCGCCTTTAGTGGCCGAATCTATATAGTTATTTTTAAAGCCCTCAGGGGTATGGTGTGGCTTCGCTGCGTCGTAGTAGGGGTTCGCATGCGCCGAGCACCCCAGCAAAAATACGGCTAGCGCTACAGACAGCACATCAGAGATATTTTTTCTTAAAGATGTATCTCCAGTAAGCAATGAATAATTCGATACATGCCACCGCTTAGGTGGTGTGGATATAGTTTCAGGACTGCGCGGTTGATTCGTCATAAGGGTTGTATGTCTAAATCCATGATTGTGAAAAACTAATTTGAATTACACAATCGCCTAATTGCGCATAGCAGAGTTTCAAAACTGCATATCTCTAAATTAGAACGCTTTAGGCAGTGCTTTAGCCAAAAAATCATACACCGCGCGAATGCGTTGATTGGTACGAATTTCACGGTGTACTGTAAGCCATATGGGCAGAGGTGGTATCTTTATGGTCGGCAGCAACGGTACCACTTGTGCGTCTGTTCGAATCATAAAATCCGCCACAAATCCTATGCCCAAGCCTGCTTGCACTGCACGCCAGTAGGCCATGCGGTCATCTGTACGAAAAGCAAACCTCTCTTTGTTAACAACGTAGCCGAATGCAGCAAACCCTTTGATAATTTGATCGCCTTGGTTATCTCCCACCAGCTCATGGTTGAGTAAGTCCTGCATCTGCCGAGGTATGCCGCGCCTGCGCAAGTAGTCGTTGTGCGCACAGGCACACAACCTCACCTCACCGATGCGCTTGGCGACCAAGCTGCTCTGGTCGGGCCGGGCCATACGCAATGCGATGTCAGCTTCGCGCCTGAGCAAATTGCTCACGGCATCACTGGCCAGCACCTCCACCTGAATATCGGGTAGCACCAACCGCATCTGCGCCAAAATACCTGGCAACAATACACACGCCACCGTTTGGCTGGCTGTGATGCGCACCGTGCCGCCCAAGCTGCGGGTCTCGGCGGACGCACTGCGCAGCAGTTGGCTCGCCCCTGCTTCCATAGCGCGCGCCGAGTCTGCCAGTCGCTCGGCCATGTGGGTGGGCAGCAGGCCGCGCCCTGTGCGCTCAAACAGCACTATATCCAGCTGAGTCTCTAACTCCGAGATGTGCCTTCCGATGGTTGGCTGGCTCACATGCGTAGCCCGCGCAGCAGCCAACAAGCTGCCGTGGTCTAGCGCAGCCAAAAAAGAGCGGATCAAAGTCCAGTCAAATTGGTTATTCATTTATGTAATTCTGCTATTAATAGATAAGTAATTGTGTAATGCCAATTTAATTTTGATAATACAACACATCGCTATATCGCACCACTTTTTATAAAGCCACTCACCCTATGACACTTGATGCACTTTTTCTATTAAGCAATAACATTGCCTCACTGGGCTGGCTGTGTCTGCTGGCTGGTTTGTTACTGCAAGGACGCAGCAATCCGAGCCCCAGACTGGCCTCCACTGTACGAGGCTTGCTTTTGTTGGGTGGCCGCGCGATACCCATTGTGCTCAGTGTGCTCTACACAGCATGCATTTTTATTTGGTGGCGCGGCTCAGAAGGCGACTTCGGGTCACTCAATGGACTCATTGCATTGTTCAACACGCGCGGATTGATGGTAGCGGGATGGGTTCATTACTTGGCTTTTGACCTGTGGCTGGGCAGGTGGCAAATCGACGCATTGCAAAACTACACCGAAGCACGACCCGAAGGCGTAACCCACACACCGTGGATATTGCGCTTGCTGTTAATTCCGTGCTTGGCACTCACTTTCTTTTTCGGGCCTATCGGTTTATTGGTGTTTCTCGCCATCATGCGATTGCAGCCATCGTACAACCTCACTACAAGGAAAATTGTATGGTGACTTTAGAAAATCCTGCTGCACATTTAACTGTCAACCTGAATTCAAATTTTTTAGCCCGCATGCGACAAGTCGCTGCGCCGCTGTATTGGACTGGTTTGGCGCTGCTGATTTTGTCAATCCCCACGTTGGCGTTGACGCTTTTAGACAGCCGCCAGCTTCAAGGTGTAAGCGTGTGGCTCAAGCCTTTCAAATTTCAAATTTCTACAGGCGTGTATTTACTCACGCTCGCTTTGTTCATGATTTGGCTACCTGCGCAGGCGCTGCAGACCAAGAAGGCGCGCTACGTAATATGGGGCGCGGTGCTCTCGGGATTGTTTGAAGTAGCTTACATCACGGTGCAAGGCAGTCTGGGCTTGGCATCGCACTACAACCTGAGCACCCGATTTTTTGCGAATATGTACACCCTGATGGGCATTGGCGCAGTGGTGCTAGCCAGCGCGTCGTTGGTGCTCGGCATTTTGATTGCGCGCAGCCGGGACTACCACTTGCCTGCCGCTCTCAAGCTGGCCGTGGTGCTGGGTCTTATTTTGACTTTTGTCATAGGCACTGGGTTTGGTGGCTACTTAAGTGCGCAGCGCGCAGGCCATTGGGTGGGTGGCGTGTTGAGCGACAGCGGCGGCCTGCCACTTGTCAAATGGTCACGCAGTGGCGGCGACTTACGGGTGGCGCACTTTTTTGGCATCCACGCCATGCACTTTATTCCAGCGTTCGCCGCAGGTATTCAACTAGTGGGTTTCTCGCAGAACCGCGCAGTCCGAGCTGTTTGGATTTTCGCTATCGCGTTTACTAGCTTCTGCACTTGGACGTTTGTCCAAGCGCTGCGCGGTGTGCCATTTTTCGCTTAATCGTCTATCTATTTTGATCTACCTCAACCTTGAAGGAAAACACCATGCAACGCCGTAACTTTATACGCTTAGTCGGTGGCGGCACCATCACTGCCGCCGCACTGGCCACCACCGCGACCTTAAGTGGCTGCGCATCAAGTGCCTTTCCTGATGCTGCCGTTGAAGCGTGGCAAGGCCCTGGCGTTGAGGCAGACCCGCGCCGCCGCGCGTTGGCCTACGCCATCACAGCACCGAATCCACACAACTTGCAGCCGTGGCTGGTGGACTTGCGCCAAGCCAGCACGATTATTCTAAGAACTGACCCGCAGCGCGTGCTGGCAGAAACCGATCCGTATGGACGGCAAATTTTAATTGGCCACGGCGCATTTATTGAGCTCTTGGTGATGGCTTTGGCCAAACAAGGGCTAGCGTCTGAGGTCACGCTGTGGCCGCAGGGCGACTTACCCATCGACCTCACAGCTTGGGACGCTCGCCCCGTGGCACAGATTGTTATCAGCCAACCCAGTGCGTCTGCATCGCCGGATGCATTGTTTGGCCACATCTTAAAACGCCACACACCTAAGAGTGACTACGACACCGCACGACCTGTCAGCCCCGCCACATTGAAAGCCTTAATTGACAGCAATACAGCAGCGAGTGTTGCCGCTGGCGGCACGGTAGATGCCGCGCAATTGGTTGTGATGCGAGATCTGTGCTGGCAGTCTGCGCAGGTAGAACTGTTAACACCCCGCACGTATTTAGAAAGCTCAAAGTTGCTGCGCATTGGGCCTGACGAAATTCTCAAAAACCGTGATGGCATCTCCATCAACAGCGCATTTGTCCGTTTCGCCGATGCCGTCGGCATGGTGGATCGCACCGCGCCATTAACCCAAGGCAGCTCAGCATATAAAACGGCAATGGGACGGTTTGAAGGTCACAGCCGCAGCGCCATGGGCTTTGTGTGGCTGACTACGGCAGGCAATACCCGCAGCCAGCAAATTGAATCGGGCCGCGCCTATGTGCGCATTCAGCTCAAAGCCGCCGAACTGGGTGTGGGTGTACACCCTATGAGCCAAGCACTGCAAGAATTTGCCGAGATGAAACCGCACTACGAGAAAGTTCACCAACTGGTTGCGGGCAAACCCGCACCGCGCACCACGACAGACACTACCGTGCAAATGTTTTGCCGACTAGGCTACACGGCCAGCCCAGCACCGGCCACACCGCGTAGACCCTTGGTGAGTTTTGTGCAGGTTTGATACCTTAGTGCGCGATTTTTAAGCCAATACGGTTGCTCCTGAGCTGCCTGGGAGCAACACTTTGCTGTACCCTTAGAGCATTGAGATTCTCAAGGGTACATCACCATGGTTTGGTTCGACGGCTTCACATCGCAACGCATCAACGCCAATGGCGTAGAGATTTTTACCCGCTTTGGCGGCAACCGCACCAAGCCTGCGCTGCTACTAGTCCACGGCTTTCCGCAAAGCCATGTGCTGTGGCACCGGGTGGCGCAGCAGTTGCAAAACGACTTCTTCTTGGTCATGCCCGATTTGCGTGGCTATGGCGATTCGACCAAGCTGCCGGGCACCGCTGACCATGCGCAGGCCAGCAAACGTGTGATGGCGCAAGACCTGGTGGATGTGATGTCGCAGCTGGATATCGCGCAATTTAACCTGTGCGGCCATGACCGCGGTGGCCGCGTGGCGCACCGCTTGGCCCTGGACCACGCGGCGCGGGTGCGCAAGCTGTGCGTGATTGACATTGCGCCCACGCTGGACATGTACAACGCCACCCACATGGATTTTGCGCGCGCTTACTACCACTGGTTTCACCTGATCCAGCCCAGCCCGCTGCCCGAGAACATGATTGCAAATGACTGGAGAAACTACCTGCACGCCAAACTGGGCGGCTGGGGCAGCGCAGGCCTGGGCTACATTGAGCCGCAAGCGCTGGCCGAGTATGAGCGCTGCTTTAAGCCTTTTGAGACGGTTCACAGCATGTGTGAAGACTACCGCGCCAGCGCGGGTATTGACCTAGCGCATGACCGCGCCAGCCGTGAAAATAGCGAGAAGATCGCCTGCGACACACTGGTGCTGTGGGGCGAGCGGGGCGTGGTGCAGCGCATGTTTGACCCGCTGGCGCTGTGGCAAGCGCAGTGCAGCGCGGCCGTGACGGGCGCGGCGCTGGCTGCGGGGCACTTTATTCCTGAGGAGTTGCCGCAAGTGACTGCTCAGAACTTTAAAAGTTTCTTTCAGCCCGCCTAAATGCTATTATTTAAATAGCTAACTATTGAATATCCACGTCGGAAAAGTAGTATATTTTTCTCCAAAATTCCTATTTACAAGATGATAATGGGCATTCTTATTTCAAGTTAGCATTGCATCATGATCGCCGAAACCATTGCCCGGGCTAACGCCTACCTCCCTGTTCGCTACACCGCCTGGTGGCTGTGCATCTTTGCAGCGCTGCTGGCGCTGTTTAGCATCATCGCTTTCAAGGTGGGTTGGTTGCTGTTGGTGCTGTTCACGGGTTTGAGCTTTTTAGGGCTGAGAGACATCAAGCAAGACCGCCATGCTATTTTGCGCAACTACCCCGTCATTGGACATTTCAGATTTTTACTTGAGTACATTCGCCCTGAGATGCGACAGTATTTTTTAGAGAGCGACAACGAGGCCGCGCCGTTTTCGCGGGCGCAGCGCTCGCTGGTGTACCAGCGCGCCAAAGGCGAGTCGGACAAGCGCCCGTTTGGCACTCAGCTAGACGTGGGCGCTGAAGGCTACGAGTGGATTAACCACTCTATGGCGCCAAGCAAAGTTGCTTCGCATGACTTTCGCATCACTGTAGGCCATGAGGCCAGCGGCTGCACCCAGCCTTATGCCATGAGCGTGTTCAACATCTCGGCCATGAGCTTTGGTGCACTCAGCGCCAATGCCATCCTCGCGCTCAACCAAGGTGCCAAGCGCGGCGGCTTTGCCCACGACACTGGCGAAGGTTCGATCAGCCAGCACCACCGCGTGCACGGGGGTGACTTGGTATGGGAGATTGGCTCAGGCTACTTTGGCTGTCGCAATGACAACGGCAGCTTTAACGCAGACAAATTCGCAGCCAACGCGCGCGATCCGCAGGTCAAAATGATTGAGCTTAAGCTCAGCCAAGGGGCCAAGCCAGGCCACGGCGGCCTGCTTCCGGGCCCCAAGGTCACACCCGAGATTGCAGCGGCGCGCGGCGTGCCTGTGGGGGTAGACTGCGTCTCGCCGGCAGCCCACAGCGCGTTTGGCACGCCTGTAGAGCTACTGCACTTTATCGCGCATTTGCGTGAGCTCTCAGGCGGCAAGCCCACTGGCTTCAAATTGTGCATCGGCCATCCGTGGGAATGGTTTGCGATTGTCAAAGCCATGCAGGCCACCGGTGTCACGCCCGACTTTATTGTGGTGGATGGAGCCGAAGGGGGCACGGGGGCAGCACCACTCGAGTTTACGGACCACGTAGGCGCGCCGCTGCAAGAGGGCTTGCTGCTGGTGCACAACACGCTCAAAGGTGTGAACCTGCGAAATCGCATTCGCTTGGGCTGCGCAGGCAAAGTGGTCAGCGCGTTTGATATTGCGCGCATGATGGCACTGGGCGCAGACTGGTGCAACTCGGCGCGCGGCTTTATGTTTGCACTGGGCTGCATTCAAGCGCAAACCTGCCACACTGGCCACTGCCCCACAGGGGTGACCACGCAAGACCCGCACCGCCAGCAAGCGCTGCATGTGCCCACCAAGGCGGACAGGGTGTTTAACTTTCACCAGCAAACGCTGCACGCTCTGCTAGAGATGGTGCAAGCCGCAGGATTAGACCACCCCAGCGCTATCAGCGCCCACCACATTGTGCGCAGGCTAGACGACAACCAAGTGCGCCTCTTGGCCAACTTGGTGCCGCAAATGCCTGACGGTGGCCTGCTGGCCAGCGACATAGAGACCAGCCTAGACAAGCAGCACAACGTATTTAAAATTTACTGGCAGCGCGCGCAGGCCAGCAGCTTTGCAGCCGTGCTTTAACGCAAATCAGCCGCCATCGTGGGCAGCTGAAAGCTGTCGTCCAAGCGGCTGCTCAGGTGGGACTGCCCATCGCCTAGGCTGGGCGGCCCTGATGGCACAACGCCCGATGGCATCTTGCGCGCCGTGGTGGTGATGGCGTGGCACAGATACAAAGCATACAGGTCGCGCCTGAGCAGCTCCTCGCTATAGCCCACCGCTGCCAGCAAATCTAAAAACTTCCAGCCCTGCTGGCTGAGCAGCTCTAGCAGCAGCGTGTGGCGCGGATACAGCATATGGGCGCGCGCACGGGGCAGCCGCCGCAAGTAAATTAGCTTGCTAAAGTAGCGCGCTGGCACATTAGCCGAGGCCCCATGCATCGCCAGCAACCAGCCCAGCTCTTCGGTGGCCCACACCACAAAGCCCGCAGGCAAGTTGTTGGCCGACTTAGGGCGCGGCGACCATATGGCCTCCTCCAAATCCAGCGGACGCAAGCCTTCGCGCACCATCACCCGCTGCATGGGCACATCCAGAATAACTTGCAGCTGGTTGTCACGCTCGATATGAAAGACATGCTGATCGTCTAGCTCAGATGTACGCTCAGTCATGTGGTGTGCCAAGGCATAGGCTGTACGCAGGGGCCGCAGTGCGGACTCAAAGTACTGCAAGGTGTGAACCACGCTGCGCTTGTCATGCAGTTGGGTATTGGGCGCTGCGCTGTGCATCAAAGCTGCCATTTCAGGTGTCAGGGCGCCGCTGATAGCGTAGGGCACATGCAGCTCACTGGGGCGCAGACCCACCATGGCCTCGCCTTGGGTGCCTGCATGAAACTGCAGGCCTTGCGCATCGACACCTGCGATATGCTGTGCGTTCACCAAGAGCGCATTGGCCTCACGGTAGTCGGTGATTTGCCATACCGGATGCGCGGGCTCCCCTGCGCTGTGCTCTGTCCTATTCAGATTGAGCTGGGCCAAGATCAAAGCGCGTTGCTCTGCTGAAAAGCCAATCACGCCTAAATTAAGCAGCGGGTGTTCCATCAGGTGTATATGTCGGTATTTTTACGTTTTACGGATACATGATACCTACTTTTTACTTACTACAAATAGCCACTTGCATCCATTGTCATAAAAACCACTTTTGCGTCAAGCCAGTTAGCAGTTAGCGGTCAGCGCGCGATGCCAGCAGCACCAGCAGCAATGATGGCACGCCTAGCAGGGCCGTGCTGATGAAAAAATGAGGGTAGCCAAAGGCATTAACAAACTCCCCCGAGAACCCGGCAATGAACTTGGGCAGCAGCAGCATGATGGAGGTGAACAGCGCGTACTGAGTGGCCGAATAGTTGATATTGGTCAAACTGGACAGATAGGCGATAAACGCCGCCGAGGCAATGCCGCCTGCCAAATTGTCAGCCGAGATGACCCACACCAGAGCCTGCACATCGTGCCCCCGTGTGCCCAGCCACGCAAAGAGCAAGTTGCTCGCTGCTGATAGCAGCGCGCCCAGCGCCAACACCCGCATCACACCCAAGCGCATCGCCATCACACCGCCAATGAAGGCGCCCAGCAGCGTCATGATCACGCCATACACCTTGGTGATGTTGGCCACCTCGTCTTTGGTGTAGCCCATATCGACATAAAACGGATTGGCCATGATGCCCATCACCACATCGCTGATGCGGTAGATCGCAATCAAGGCCAAGATCATGACGGCTTGGAGCTTGTAGCGGCTGAAAAAATCAGTGAACGGTTCGATCAGAGCCACCTGAAACCACTGCGCCATGTTTTTGGCCGGTGCCATCTCGCGGCGTGCTGGCTCGGGCGTGAACAACACCGTCAGCACGCCCACCAGCATGCTGGCTGCCATCACCCAATAAGCCACTTGCCACGCACCATGCTGGTAACTGGCAGCGTCCGACACCTCGGCGCGTGCAGCGATTTTGAGCACCCCCGCACCGGCCCAGATCATGGCAATGCGGTATCCAGTTTGGTAGGCTGCGGCCAGCGCGGGCTGGCGCTGCATGTCGGCGCTTTCGATGCGAAAAGCATCTAGCGCAATATCTTGAGTGGCCGAAGCAAACGCTACGGCCAGCGCACACCACACCACCGGCATGAGCGAGACTTTGGGGTCGTTCATGGCCATGCCAATCAGCGCGGCAATGATGGCCAACTGCGACAGCAGCAGCCAGCTGCGCCTGCGCCCGAGCAGGCGCGTGAGCACCGGGATGGGCATGCGGTCGACCAGCGGAGCCCAGCACCACTTGAATGCATAAGCCAAACCAATCCAGCTCAAATACCCAATGGTGGCACGGTTGATACCCGCCTCGCGCAGCCAAAAGCTCAGGGTGCCCAACACCAAGAGCAGCGGCAGGCCCGCCGAAAAACCCAAGCTGAGCATGCGCAGCGTGGGTGCTTCGGTGTAGACCTTGAAAGTTTGCAGCCAAGTAAGCTTGGTTACTGACTCTTTGGCGGACTCTGTGCCGGACTCTGTGGTGGGCGATAGGTTGTCAGTGGCTTGGCTCATGCCGTCATCATAGCCGCGCATGGGGCAGCCATCAACGCTACCTATGGACTAGCGAGCAAGCGTTATCCGCGCCAATACGCTTTGGGGTGTGATGTCATTTAAACAGCGCGTGTGGCCTAGCGGGCACTCGCGCTCAAAACACGGTGCGCAGTCCAGTGCAGGCTGGTATTGCGCATCGTTTTTAAGCCACAGCACCTGCGCTGCGCTGCTCAGCGGCGGCGTGTGCAGCGGGCTGCTAGAGCCAAAAATCGCCACCTGCGGCACGTCCAGTGCAGCGGCTACATGCATCAGGCCTGAGTCGTTGGTAACTATG
>JANPDG010000263.1:0-2728 GCA_031431335.1 Polaromonas sp.
CAAACGCGCCACTGGCGCGCAAGCCCAGCAAGTCACCGTGCTGCTGCACAAGCCCATTGGCTACGTCAGCGGCCAGGCCGAGGATGGCTACGAGCCGGCTATTGTGCTAGTCAACCCGCGTTTTCACTGGATTGGCGACCAAAGCAAGATCCATTTTCAAGGCGGCCATTTAAAAAGCCTCGCGCCTTCGGGCCGCTTGGACATTGACTCCACCGGTTTGCTGGTACTCACCCAAGACGGCCGTGTAGCGCGCCAGTTGATAGGCGAAGACTCGTTGGTTGAAAAAGAATACCTTGTGCGCGTGAGCTACCAAATCGCGCCGCAACGCGTGTACGAGATGCCCGGCGCGGCCACCCACGGCAGGCTCGAGCCGATCACGCAAGACGTGCGTGCGGTGTTTCCGCCTGCCATGCTGGCCCGCCTGCGCCACGGCCTGTCGCTGGACGGCCAAGCACTCAAGCCCGCGCTGGTCGACTGGCAAAACCCCGAGCAACTGCGCTTCGTCCTCAAAGAAGGCAAAAAGCGCCAAATCCGCCGCATGTGCGAGGCCGTGGGCTTGCATGTGACGGGTTTGAAGCGCGTGCGCATAGGCGGCGTGGCGCTGGGGCAGCTGCCGGTGGGGCAGTGGCGGTATTTGGCGGCGGGTGAGCGGTTTTGAGTATGTTGCTTGTCGATAACCAGTAGGTTTGACATATCTGCATATTTGCGCAAAAATGCAAATATGCGCACTAGTATCGACTTTCCAGAGCCTATTTTTTTCTACCTCAAAACGCGTGCCGCGATGGAGGGAAGCAGTCTGCGCGAGCTCGTGCTGACTTTGATCGAGCGCGGCATGATGGTGCCGCCAGCTGGTGCAAGCGCTGCGTCGCTTGCCAATTTGCCTAGCGTACGCCTGGGCTCGCCCATGGCGCTAGGCGCAGCCGCGCTGAGCAACGCACATTTGAGCGCGTTGCTAGATGAATAAACTGGTTAAAACGCCCAAAATAGCGGCGCCTGGATACAGCGTGCCCATGGCCGTGCGAGACAGCGCCGCACTCGGCGGTTTTAGTGGATCGGGTGGATCGGGTGGATCGGGTGGTGCATGGGGGCAGCCGCAGGGCGACTTGCCCGACATCAATGTTTGGCTAGCCTTGGCCGTGCAAGAGCACCCACACCATGCAGCAGCCAAGCGCTATTGGGACGGTGTGCAGCAAGACATGCAAATGCTGCCCAACACTGCAGCACAAAAAATCTATTTTTGCCGCACCACCATGCTCGGTCTGGTGCGCCTGCTCTGCCAGCCCAAGGTGGTGGGCGAGGGTGCCTTGACGTTGCCCGCTGCGTGGGCGGTGTACCAGAGCTTTCGCGCACTGCCCTTAATTGATTTGCTAACGGAGCCTGCAGACTGCGACGCACAGATTGCCGCGTTGCTGGCTGCACAAGGCGTGCTGCCCGCCAGACTGTGGACAGACGCTTATCTGGCTGCGCTGGCGCAAAGTAGTGGTCTGCGGCTGGTGACGTTTGACCGCGATTTTGAGCGGTTTAACTTGACGCGGTGTGTGGTGTTGGATGTCGTTTAGACCCCATATCGGTTTAGTAGCTAATGGTAATTGTTGTGGGCTGCGTACCAGTACAAGTTCCAGTGCTGCATATCCCAGATTGCCCAAAAGGAACTGTAGCTGTCACCGTGTAATTTTGCGGAAACGCACTGCCTGTTCCAACTGCACTATTTAAGACCAAGCTGTAATTTAAACCTATTAAAGTACCATTAGCTGGGGACACAGCCATAGTGTAGTTAGTGTTTAAAGTACACGACACAGAATATCCTACGGATCCAGTTTGATTAGTAGTGACAAACGAGGTGTAGTTTACATTCAAAGTAGGCGGTGGTGTGCTGAAAAAGCACTCGGCTGGAATACTGATATTGGCAGTAAAAGTGGCTTCACCTAACGCAGGTAAGGCATTGCGGGCTGTAAAAATACTAAATTTGATTAATGCATCATCGTAAATTCCGGCAGGGCGATTGATACCCGTCGCAATTTGGAAAAAATAGCTTATCGTGGTTGTGAAGTTTGTGCCACCAGCCCAGTTAATGGGTACGTTGAGGCCGCCAGTCTGATTGGCACCAGGGTTCCTACCAGCGCCAGCAGTCCATGAGCCAGTATTGTCTGAATTGCGAAATATTCTATATGCAAGAAGCTGCGCTCCGTTCTGACGGGTCAAATTACGGCCACCTGGAGGTTCCCCTTGATCCAGACTAATGTAATAAGTCACATTCGCCGCCGAATCTGAATTCAATCTTGTGCAGTTAACGGTCACTGAACCAGTAGCTGCTGTGCCAACTGCTGAGCTGTAGATGGAGGTAATACCAGTAGCTGACAATGAGCAGGTAATGGCAGCTTGCGCTAGCTGCGCAGTGAACAATAAAGTAGCTCCAAAAATTGACGTAAGTAGCTTCAATGAAAGCTTCATGGCGTTACTCCTTTGCACACCAAAGGCCCCAGCCGCACGATCTGATCGGGGTTGTTGGTCGTTGGCATAGTGACTACTACCTCACACGGATTACCTGCTATTTTCAGGCGCAGGGTGTTATTGGCTTGCAGGCCAGTGATAAAAGCCTCACCCCTGCGGGCGACAAAAAACTCTTTGTTATCGCCGACCAGTTCCACTTCGGTGCCTGCGGGGGCCTCTTGGCCGTTATCCATGACGATTTTAATCAGCGCTGCGCGGCCCCTGCGTACGGGGAAGG
>JANPDG010000264.1:0-11539 GCA_031431335.1 Polaromonas sp.
AGCTATGGCCTGAGTGATGCGCAAATTGCCCACATGTTGCAAAGCAGCTTTAGCACCGCGCAAGTCGACATGCAGGCCAGAGCCTTGGCCGAGGCGCACTTGGACGCTGACCGCTTGGTGCTGGCTGTGCAAACTGCGCTAAGTGCCGACGGCGCGCTGCTCAGCGACGACGAGCACCGCAGCATTGAGCGGCTGATTGACGCAGTGCGCGAGACTAAGTCGTCTACCGACGCTGCATTGGTTGAGCAGCAAACCAAGCTGCTGGCCGATGGCACCGAGGCCTTTGCCGCCGAGCGCATGAACGCAGGCATACGCAAGGCGCTTGCCGGTAAAAACATTGAAACGGTTTAAAGATCATGCCTACCATCCGAATCCTCCCCCATGTCGAGATTTGCCCCGAAGGCAAAGAAATCCAAGCCAATGTGGGCGACAGCATTTGCGAAGCGCTGCTAGAGCACGGTGTGAATATTGAGCATGCATGTGACATGAGCTGCGCCTGCACCACATGCCACATCATCGTGCGCGAAGGCATGAGTAGCTTAAACGCGCTTGACGAAAACGAAGAAGACCTGCTCGACCGGGCCTGGGGCCTAGAGCCCAACAGCCGTTTGAGCTGCCAAGCGTTTGTCGCGCAAAAAGACTTGGTGGTTGAAATCCCGAGATACACCATCAACCACGCCAAAGAAAATCATTAAGCCAAAGGTGTCAATAAAATAGCGTTGACAAGGCTGTCCTAATGGGTGCATGATGCGCTTCAGAGCAAAATGAGTATCAAAGTACTAGCTCTGAAATAATTCCTGTATTTGAAAAAAAGGACACTTTTATGACTGCGTTGGCTTGCTGTTTTTGGTGGTTTGTACTCGGCATTTTGCTAGGTTGGTTGCTTAATTGGCTGCTGTCTAAATGGACTCGCAAAGACGAACCTGCCCGTGAAGTGCGCTATGTCCCTGCGCCAGCCGCAGCTCCAGTAGCACCCCAGCGCTTGATGGCCGGCGGCGTTGACGTTGGTGCCGCATCGTTGGCGGGCTTTAGTGTCAAGGGGGATGACGACATCATCATCATCGAAGGCATCGGCCCCAAGATTGCAGAGCTGTTCAAGAGCAATGGCGTGAGCACATTTGCCCAAATTAGCAAAATGAGTGTGGCAGAGATGGCAGCCATCCTCGACAAAGGCGGTGCCCGCTTCAAGCTGGCCAACCCGGGCAGCTGGGCGCAGCAAGCCAGGTTAGCCCACGAGAACCGCTGGTCTGAGCTTAAAGTGCTACAAGACGATCTCTATGCTGGCGTTGAAGCGGTGGATGACCCAGACGGTCCGAAAGCCTAAGAGGTACGCCATGCAACAACGACTTGACTGGCCGCGCTACACGCGCTGGACTTGGATCATCGCCATTTTGGCTTTGATTCTTCTACTCTGGATGTGGATGACCGGGCGTGGCCCCTCTGCATCATGCTGCGCAGCAGTGCCCGTGGTGTCTGCGCCTGCAGCACCGATGGCCTCGCCTGCAGCGCCTGCAGCACCATCCCCAGTGGCCCACAAAGCCTTATGGGACGGCAGCAAGCTGACCCTAGAAGGCAACGTGCCTGACGAAGCCACCCAAAAAGCTATCGTCAGCGCGGCAGCCGCTAAATATGGCGCTGGCAACGTGATTGACAAGCTGACAATAGATGCTGCGGCCAAAGGCCCAATCACAGTCACCCTGTTGGGCTTTGTCGCCAGTGATGCAGTCAAGGCGGCGCGAGGCAATGAGGCTAAAGCGTTTTATCCCACGGCAACTATTGACAACCAGCTCGCTATGACAGCAGCGCCTGCGGCCAAAGCCGAAGACGTGCAGTGCGCAGACAGTGTGGTGGTGGCTGCAACCTTTGCCACTGGTTCTGCTAACTTGACAGCGGATGCGCGTAAGTTGCTTGATGCCGTTGTGCCTTGCATCAAAGGCGCATACGAGGTGGGCGGCCATACCGATAATGTAGGCAAGGACGACTCTAACCAAGCGCTCAGCGAGGCACGCGCTGAGTCTGTGGCAAAGTATTTGGCCTCTAAAGGCATCGACGCCAAGCTGCTAACGCCCAAGGGCTACGGCCCTGCGCAGCCCATTGGTGACAACGGTACGGCTGACGGTAAGGCCAAAAACCGCCGTATTGAGTTCAAGAAAATGTAATGACTTGAATCATTGAAGTCTTTCTAAGGTTCGGGGCAGCCACTGCATAGTGAGCTGCCCTTTTTTTAGCCGATTGTTGGTTACCATAGCACCATGCGACAAATATTTTTAGACACCGAAACCACAGGCCTATCTGCCTCTGGCGGCGACCGTATCCTCGAGCTGGCTTGTGTAGAGATGCTCAGCCGCAAGCTGACCAAGGTCAACCAGCATTTTTACATCAACCCTGAGCGCGACAGCCACGAAGAAGCGCTGCGTGTGCACGGCATCACCAGCGAATTTTTGGCCGATAAGCCCAAGTTTGCAGCGATTGCAGACGAGTTTTTGGCCTTCGTGCAAGGCGCTGAGGTCATCATTCATAACGCGCAGTTTGATGTGAGCTTTATCAACGCCGAGCTGGCCAAGCTGGGCAAGGGCGAGTTCAAAAACTACTGCAGCAAAATCACCGACAGCTTGGCCATGGCCAAAGAGCTGTACCCAGGCAAGCGCAACGGCCTAGACGCACTGTGCGACCGCCTGGGCGTAGACAACTCCAGCCGCACCCTGCACGGCGCGCTCTTGGACGCCGAGCTGCTAGCCGACGTGTATATCAACCTGACGCGCGGACAAGACGCCCTGCTGATAGATGCGGGCAGCCATAGCACCGGTGAAGACGGGCAGGGTGCAAAAATAGATTTCAGCGCACTCGTGTTCACCGTATTGCAGACGAACGAAACCGAAGCTGCGGCGCACGAGGATGTGCTCAAGCAAATCGACAAAGCCAGCGGCGGTAAAACAGTGTGGCGGCCTGCGCCAGTGCCAGCAGCGGCGCAGGCTTAAGCCATTTGGGATACCGTCGGCCCTGCGCCTTGCGCATTCACCCATAAAAAAAGCCTTGCAAAACTGCAAGGCTTTTTTAGTTTCTGCTGAGATGCCTGTATTGTAAAAACGCAAGCGGCATATCTGGTGGGAGATGCAAGTTTCGAACTTGCGACCCCTGCAGTGTGAATGCAGTGCTCTACCCCTGAGCTAATCTCCCTTAGCCCTTTATTATATATTGGAACTAAGCCTTAAATAGCGATGCCCGGGTTGCCTGCGAGATGGAGCAGTTCTGGGTTAGTGAGCTGGATCGGTTTGATCACTTTTTTGTCTTTCAGGTAGGTTTCTACCACCTCCCACACCGCTGGCCCAGCGTTTTTGCTGGCTTCGGCCACGGGCGCCCAGCCCGCCACTTTGTAGGTTTTGTCCGCGTCAATAGGCTGGCCTTTAAGGCGCATATTGCTGATACGTTGGCCGATCTTGGCTGTCGGGTTACACGTATATTGCATGCCGCCCACGCGCACCATGTCGCCGCCCTGCTGGTAATACGGGTCGGGGTTAAACAGGTTATCAGCCACGTCTTCTAAAACGTTTTTGATGGTGCTGCCCGTCATATCGGTGAGGGTGGTCCACGGGTAGGTAATGGCGGTTTGATCCATCACATGCTCGCGCGTGATGGCCTGGCCTGGCAAGAGCGATGTGCCCCAGCGAAAGCCTGGTGAAAACGCAATCTGCCCGCCGCGCACATCCATTAGCGCGTCGATGATGAGTTGGTCAAATGTGCCGCTGAAGTTGCCGCGACGGTACAGCAGGCCTTCGGTGGTGGCCAGTGTTTCTTCGAGCTTGGTTTTGAACGGCGAGCGAATTTTGTCGATCAGCGCTTGCATGTCTTTGTCAGCTGGCAGATAGTTGGCAAACACGGGTAAGAGCTTGTAGTTAACAGTGATTACTTTTTTGTCTTTGACATCAATGTCTAGTACGCCTAAGAATTTGCCGTTGCTACCCGCATTGGTCACCAGCGTTTGGCCTGCAGAGTTTTTGACCGTCGTGGGCACAGGCACGCCGTCATGTGTATGTCCGCCCAAGATAGCGTCAATGCCTGTGACACGGCTGGCCAGCTTGAGGTCTACATCCATGCCGTTATGCGACAGCAGCACAACCGCTTGCGCGCCTTTGGCTCGGCATTCGTTTACCTGCTTTTGCAGGTCATCCTCGCGGATACCAAAGCTCCAGTTGGGCATTTGCCAGCCAGGGTTGGCAATGGGCGTGTACGGAAAGGCTTGGCCAATGATGGCCACACTTGCGCCGTTCATTTCTTTGATCACATACGGTTTGAACACCGGGTCTTCAAAGTCTTTGGTCTTGACGTTTTGCGCGATAAAGTCGATGCCTTTGAATGTGCCGCTCGGAGCAAAGTCGTTGTCAATAATCTGCTTGACCCGCTCCTCGCCATAGGTAAATTCCCAGTGCGCCGTCATCACGTCCACGCCCAGCAGCTTGGCTGCGTCCACCATGTCTTGCCCACCTGTCCACAGGCTGGTGGCGCTGCCTTGCCAGGTGTCGCCACCATCTAGCAGCAGCGCGCCTGGGCGGCTGGCTTTGAGTTGCTTAACCAGCGTGGCGATATGCGCAAACCCGCCTACCTTGCCGTACTGCCTGGCAGCGCGCTCAAAGTCGAGGTAGGTGTGCGCGTGCGCCAGTGCGCTGCCCGCTTGCATGGCTGCGTATTTAACCAAATGCTCGCCCACCAAATGCGGCACCTTACCCCACATGGCTGCAATACCGATATTGGCACTGGGCTCACGAAAGTAAATTGGCAATAACTGCGCATGGCAGTCGGTCATGTGCAGCAGGTGAATGTTGCCCGTTTTGGGTACGTTGTAGTTGACTGCGGCCTCTTTGGCACTCACCTCGCGGGCCATTGGAAAGCCGGCTACAGCTGCTGCGGTGAGGAGGGATGAGAATTCTCGGCGGGACAGGTTCATGGGGAGTAACTTGCGAACTTCGCGTCCTGTATTAAAAAGAGAATCTACTTATTCACCGGCGACTCAGGCGATAACAGCAGCGCCATCACGTCCTTGATCTGAGCAGGAGTCAAAATGCCTGCATCGCCAAAGCGCGGCATGTTGCTGCACAGGTTGACGCTATGGGTATTCCAGATGCGGGCCCAGGTGTACTTCACGATGGCTTCAGAGTCCTTTGACGAAGGGTCTTTCACACCGCGAATGCTGCCGTATTTGAGTAGCGATGGACCTTGGTTGCCGTAACTGATTTCAGTGGGGCTGATTTGGTGGCAGGCATAGCAGTTAGCGCCGTTGGGCACACCGGCTACATCGGTGAACTGCATGCCGCGTCCGTTCTGGGCTATTTTTTCGCCTTCTTTCCAGTCGCCTACATACTTGCCGTCTGCGGGGTAGGGGATGGCGTCGTAGAGTGCTTTTTCTATCGCAGCTCGGGTAGCTTTAGGCACTTCTTGCGTGCTGGCATTGGCTTCGGAGCAGACCTTTTGAATCTCGGTCTGGTCTAGGCGATCGAGCTTGGCGATGCCGCGTTCGGCAAAGCTGCTTTTGATCGCACTCAAAGCCTCTTCGGCATTGGGCAGTGAAGAACAACTGGTGAGCACAGCGGTTGCACCCGCAATAGCTGTTATTTTCACTATACTTTTAATAGCTAACTTGTTAATAACCACGTCGGAAAAATTGATATTTTTCATGTTGTTTCTATCTGATTAACGTTTAATGGCTGGCGCCGCCATCTTGCCGCCATTGGCGTTCACGCCCATGAAAGTAGTCAGGTCTACCGAGCTTTGGCTCAGGTACTGCAGCTCAGGAAAGCGCTGCTGCCTAAAGCAGTCGTACAGCCGCCATTGCATGGTGCGCACTGCGCCTTGGCTCACGCGGTAGGCAGGCCATTGGCTAAACGCAGCTTGCGCGGGGCCGGGCTTGGTCAGGTTAGGCAGGTCTTGCAGGCGAATACGTTTGCCGTCTTCGCTGTGGCAGCTGGCGCAGCTAAAGTCATACGGCCCGCCCTTGAAGTAAAAGGCTTGTTTGCCGCGTGTAAAAGAGGCTTTCTCGGCTGCGTGGTCTTGCGGCACCTTGATAGTGATGTCGCGCGATTCGTCGTACACATAGGCGACAAGGTCTTCTATCAACGTAGATTTGGCCCCTTCGGCGCTGAATGCCGTGCGCGCAGTGAAGTCTTCGCGCTTAGCGCCTTGCAATGTCACCATGCAGTGCACGAGGCGGCTCTCAACATCCATGACCTTACCAGCATCAGCAAAAAACCTAGGCAATGCAGCAACTGCGCCTTTCACCTTGCCAGCGCCTAAGCCCAGATCGCAGGCTTCTAAACTTTGATTGTTCGGGCCACGCTTAGTTTTCCAGAGCAACTCACCGCGCGCGGCGTTCAGGTCTGCGGGGTTGCCATCTTGCAGGCTTTGGCGGTATTCGTTGATGGCGTCTTGCGCTGATTTGGTCTGCGCAATGCTGCTGCTATGCAAGGCCATTAACGCGACTAAAAAAGTAGCCGCTTGGATGGTAAATTTATGTGATGGTGATTTATTTTTCATTCAAATTGTCTCTTTGATTATGTTTTTTTAGAGCGAAGGTCGACGATTGAGCTACCGGATGCTAAGGGCGCTAAGGTTTCGCGAACGACGCGAAAGAAATACGAACAATATAAAAAATAGACTTAAAAAATGGGTGTTGCTTTTAGTGCGTCAACCGATCCTGTCTTTTTTGGTATTTTCTTTTTCGCGCTCTTTGCGAGACCGTCGCGCCCTTCGCGTGCGCAAGTTCAGTATTGATATTTAAGCAATAGCCGCTTCATCTGTACGCTTTTCACCTTTGTTGTCTACCCAGTTGACAATCACTTTTTCACCCGCTTTGCCGCCGGTGAAGTTGAACTGTACAAAAGGATTTTTAGACACCGCTGGGCCCCATTGGGCGCTCATGACGGTTTTGCCGTTGTGGGTGGCGTTGATGGTTTGGATGAAATGCGCGGGGACTACTTTGCCGTCTGCGCCACGGCGTTGGCCGCTTTCCATGTCGTGGCTGATCAATACACGTACGGTCACTTTGTCGCCAGCTGCTTGGGCGCGAATTCTCATGGGATCTGCCATTTTTAGACTCCTACAAAACTATTTTTTAAAAGATGAACTACTCAGGACAGGGCTTAGCCGCCGCAGCCGCCGAGGGTGACTTTGACTTCTTTGACGGAATAGACAATTTTGTCGCCCATCTTGCCCAGTGCGTACACGTTGGACGATTGGCCCATCTTGACGTTGGTTTCAAAATCTGCAGCGGTGCCAGGGATCACGTCAAACACAGCGGTCAGTGCGTTAGGGTTTTTTTCAATCACCAGGGCCAGCTGGGTAATAGCGGGGTTGGTGGTGGATGCGCCTATGCGCACAACGTTGCCGTTCTCGGCGATTTCGGGTGCTTTGAGCACAATCTCTTTGCTCTCTACTGCCGTGCCGCCCAGGGCTTTGGCTACTTCGGCCAAGCTCTTGGTTTCAAACGCAGCCTTGTTCCAAGCCTGCGCTTGGGCCATAGCGTTTTGTGCGGGCAGCCAGCCTGCAGCGGCTGCCAGAGCCACAGCGGTAGTGCCCGAACTTTTTTGTACGAATTGACGACGTTGCATGATTAAAAACTCCAGTTAACTGTGAGGGTGATTGTAAAAAATAATGACAAATAAATGAATGGGGAAACCACTGGTGTAGCTGTTTAACGTATGAGTCTGTCTCACAGTAGACACCTTACATACATAAAGTCAGAACCTGTGGCTATGTCTATATACCTTTAGCGTTATGGGGTGGCTCCTTGCAGCAGCCAGCGCGCGACTTGCTGGGCATCTTCGGCGCTGATGCTCTGTGCGGGCATGGGGATTTGTCCATACACCCCTTGACCTCCGGTTTTGATTTTGCCGCTCAGATACGCTTGGGCGTCGGCGCGGCCGCCTTGCTTGGCGATGATTTCTTTAAAGCTCGGACCGACCAGTTTCGAGTCCACAGCATGGCAAGCAACGCAGGCGTACTTTTGCAAAGTGGGCATCACATCAGCGTTTTTTACTACACTATTAATAGCTAACTTTTCTTTATCCACGTCGAAAATTTGCTGTTTTTTCTTGTCAACTGCAGCTACTTTGAGGGTTTGCGCACCGCGCGATCCGCCCAGGCTGCGCGACTGGTCTGCCAAGTTGCCATGCGCATCGCGCGCGTAGTCGGGGATCAGACTGGCCACTGCTGGGGACGTGGAGCAGTTGCTTTGGCAAGCGCTGCCTTGCACATCCGGCTTGGCAGTGCCGCCCAGTTGCCCAGTGGGCCACATAGCGTGCGCCGTGGTTTTGCCAAGGCGGTTAGGCAGTTTGCTTTGCGTCTCAGTCATATTTTTGTCAGACAGCGTAAAGTCTGCGGGCACCACATTGCCCAAATTGAGCATGTAGGCCGTCACTGCGTAGACTTCGTCTGGTTTGAGCGACTTAGGCGCTGTCCAAGGCATGGCGCGGTTGATGTAGTCCCACAAAGTGGAGAGCTGGGAGACTTTCATCATGGTGGTGCGCGTGGGCGCGCCGCCGTCAAGTTGCAGGCTGGCTACTTTGCCACTAACCATGTCTTTGGCTGTGGTGTAGCCTGCCAGCGGCGTGAACACCTCGTTGCTCTCGCCAAAGCTGCCGTGGCAACTGGCACACTGCGCCTCCCAGACCTTCTCGCCCTGCGCTACAGAGCCTTGCCCTTTGGGCAAA
The DNA here is from genome assembly GCA_031431335.1 of Polaromonas sp. GTDB lineage: Bacteria > Pseudomonadota > Gammaproteobacteria > Burkholderiales > Burkholderiaceae_C > JAAFIP01. The sequence goes on from JANPDG010000264.1 coordinate 8,700, forward strand.
CCTTTAAAGTCGGGGCGCACGTCAATGTCCCAGGCTTTGACTTCGTTAGTGGTGGCTGATCTTCCAATGCCATCGAATTTAGTTTGGGCTGTGCTGAGGGTTGGCAGGGTTAGCAATGAGGCGAAGGCCAAATACCGAACTGCCGGACGCAGAGGACGCAAAAGTTGCGCAGAGGACGCAAAAAACAAAATACAAAATGAAGACAAAAAAGATCTAATAAACAAAGAAACCGGTGAACGATTTTGTTTAAAACTTGGATACAAAAAGTATTTTTTGAATTTTATAAATTTTGTCTTTATTTTCTCCCTGACTTTTTTTGCGTCCTCTGCGTCCAGAAGTTAGGTATTCTAAAGCTGTGCATTTAAGAGAGTTGAACATTTTTCACCTCGCCGTTCTCGCTCACCAGCCAGGTTTGAATCGCGTTGTTGTGGTAAATCGACCTTGTACCGCGCACTTTGCGCAGCTCAGCATAAGTGGGCTGTACGTGCCCGGTGTCATCTACTGCGCGCGATAGCAGCAGCGCAGGTTTGCCGTCCCAGCTCCAGTCAAAGTTAAAGCGGGTGAGGCTTTTGCTCAGCACCGCGCCGTCTATACGTGCGGGCCTCCAGTTGCGGCCGCCGTCTGTTGACACATCTACCTTGCGCACTTTGCCGCGCCCGCTCCAGGCCAGGCCTGAGACGTTATGAAAGCCTTTGTCCAGCAGCACCTGCCCGCCGCTGGGGCTGGTGATGACGCTTTTGACTTCTTGAATGCTGGTGTATTGGCGGTGTTGGCCATCGGGCAGCAGGTCAACATAGTGAATCGTCTCGTCTTTGGTGGCATACGGCATGTCGCCCAGCTCGATGCGGCGCAAATACTTTACCCAGCTGACGCCTTGCACACCGGGCACCACCAGGCGCAGTGGGTAGCCGTTCTCAGGGCGCAGCATTTCGCCATTTTGGCCATAGGCCACCAGCACTTCGCCGCTGTCGATCAAGCTCATGGGGATGGTGCGTGTCATGCTGGATCCATCAGCGCCTTCGGCCAACACAAATTTGCCGCGTTGGTAGTCTGCGCCGCACATGTCCAGCAGCGTTTTCAGTGGTACGCCCGTAAATTCGCTGCAGCTGATCATGCCGTGGGTGTACTGCACAGTGGGCACAGCCACATTGCCCCACTCCATGCCGGTGTTGGCACCGCATTCAATAAAGTGAATGCGCGACACGCTGGGCAGGCGCATGATGTCGTCCATGGTGAACACCATCGGCTTTTTAAGCATGGTCTCGTCACTGCCGTTGACCATCAAGCGGTGCTTATCAGGCTCAATGTCCCACCAGCCCTGATGGTGCCGTTCAAAGTGCAAACCACTGGGCGTGATGATGCCAAACAGCCCTTGCAGTGGCGCAAAGCTGACGCCCGCTTGGCTTACGCGCGTGAGGCCCGGGCTTTCGCGACGCTGCAGGTTTTTTTCGTGCACGCTGGGCACGCCATAGCCGCGGGCTGCCACGCCTTGGCCTAGCGCCTTGGTGTGGTCGGGGAGGTTAACGATGTTGCTATCATCAGCGGTGACAGGGTTTTGTGCGCGCGTGCCAGCAGCACCAGCCAGTGCCGCAGCGAATGCTCCCCCCATAAAGCCGCGCCGACCCTTAAAGACCGAACTGACCTGTTCGCGGCTTAGAAAACTCTCTGGTGCGACCTGCAAAAATTGACTGTTTCTCATAAAGCATTCATAGTTAAAAAATCAAGCATGCACCACCAGACGCTCACTGTGCGCAATCTGTGCCGGCTCGTCTAATTCAATGGCAATTTGCGTGCACACACTGCGGCAAATTGCCATGGCGCGCTCGCTTTGAATCCGGTAGATCACTTGGGTACCCTCTTTGCGCTTGGTCAAAATACCGCTGCGGTAGAGCACGTTGAGGTGCTGGCTTAAATTAGGCTGCGATGAGTCAATTTGCTCGAGCATTTGCGACACAGCCAGCTCACCATGGCACAGCACACTCAAAATTTTCAAGCGCATGGGCGTAGACAGAACACTGAACAACTCAGCCGCAGCTTGAAAAACTTGTCCAGCAGAATCTAAGCCAGTTTCTAAACCAGTTATGTCTTGCTTTGAACTTCCAGAGGTTTTCATAAGGTACTGCCTGTTTCGAAATTAATTAAATGCGCAATGACTTATATTCAAATTATTAAAAAAGCCTGCGCACTTCATGCAGAGGCTTTTTGCAATCAGCCCAAAGTATCTGCCCAAATGTTTTGCGCCCAATTTATGGCGTACACACCTTCAAGCTGCGTGACTTCTGACTTCAAATCAATGGCAGATACTCCGCCAGAGCCTGCGACAGTTTTAAAAGTTTTCTCTGCGGCCACATACTCATGCACGCTGGCCACATGCACTACGTTTTTGTCATCGACAAAGCTGTAGCATGTGTTGGTGAGCATCGGCGCGGCATTGATCTCCCAGCCTGAGAGTTGCGCCACAATAGCCGCTGCCGCGACCTTGGCGTGGCTGTTGGCCATGTGGCCACTTTTGGGCATGCCTGGGGCAATTTGGATGCTGTCACCCAGCACATGCACGTCTTTGGCGGCGGTGGATTCAAATGTTTGGTAGTTCACGCCGCACCAACGGTTGTTGGCTTGGTTGTTCAGACCCGCTTGCACAGCGATGCGTCCTGCACGCATGGCGGGCAGCACGTTCAGCACATTTGCTTTTACGTCGTCTTGCACTTCAAACTTGATCGTGCCAGTTTTAGCGTCGACTGCGGTCACTTTGTGGTCACCACGGTATTCGATCATGCCTTTGTACTGCTCGGCCCAGACTTTTTTAAACAACGCACCTTTGGAGGTAACGTCCGGGTTGC
>JANPDG010000265.1:0-6232 GCA_031431335.1 Polaromonas sp.
ATTCCCTTTTCCAGCATTTTTAAAAACAGCCACTGGTTCCACTTGTAATACGTTGGGTCGCAGGTGGCGACCTCGCGGCTCCAGTCAATCGCCAAGCCCATCGCCATCATCTGCTTTTTCATGTAAGCGATGTTGTCATGCGTCCACTGGGCTGGTGGCACGTTGTTTTTCATCGCGGCGTTTTCGGCAGGCAGGCCAAACGCGTCCCAGCCCATGGGCATGAGCACGTTAAAGCCTTTCATGCGCAGCTGGCGGGCCAGCATATCGTTGATGGTGTAGTTGCGCACATGGCCCATGTGCAGCTTGCCGCTGGGGTACGGCAGCATGGAACACGCATAGTATTTAGGCTTGAGCTTGCCCTGAGCGTCTTTGGCGTTCTCAGTGACGCGGTAAGCGTCTTGGGCGCTCCACTGGGTGTGGGCCGATTTTTCAACGGCTAAATGGTCATATTTGTCTTGCATAGCCTCTGATTTTAAGGCTTTGCCGGGTGCCAGCTGCCCGGTGGCTGCGAAGTTACTTCGTCTGCGGTTGGCTGGCCACAAAGCCAATGCGATTCAAGCCTGCTTTTTGCGCCACGCCCATCACTTCAACCACCTTGCCGTAAGGTACGGCCTCGTCAGCGCGCAGTTGCACCTCGGTTTCGGGGTTGTCTTTGGCCGACTTTTGCAGTGATTCAGACAATGCTGGCAGCTCAATCGGCTGGTCGTTTAAGAAGACCTTGGCCGATTTATCGACCACGATAGTGACAAATTTAGCGGCATCGCTGGCTTTGGCGGCGTCAGTCTTGGGCAAATCGAGCTTGATGGAACTGGCCAACAGGGGTGCGGTGATGATAAAAATCACCACCAACACCAGCATCACGTCCACCAGCGGTGTGACGTTGATCTCGCTCATAGGCTCAGAGCCTTTGGAACGCTCGAGGCGACCGAAACCCATGTTAGTGCCCCTTCAAGCCGTGCGAGTGCAGCTCGCGCAGGTCGCGGGCGAAGCCCTCGAGGTCAGCCTCAATACGGCCTACATAGCGGCCAAACAGGTTGTAGGCCAGCACGGCAGGAATCGCCACGGCCAAGCCTGCCGCCGTCATGATCAGCGCTTCGCCCACGGGGCCTGCAATTTTGTCAATCGAGATCTGACCACCGCCGGTGATGCCGATCAGCGCATGGTAAATACCCCACACCGTGCCCAGCAGGCCCACAAAGGGTGAAGTTGACCCAACAGTAGCCAGCAGCACTTGGCCAAACTGGAGCTTGAGCAGCACGGCATGCAGAGCATCGCGCAGCACACGGGTGAGCTGCTGGGCTTGGTCGCCTACGGTGGCCAAAGTGCCTGCGGCGCGGGCTTGGCAAGCGTCGATCAGCGGCAACACCAAGCCTTCGCGGTCAAAGCTGTCCACCGCCGCCTTGGCTTGCGCCATGTCACTTGCCTGCCAAAACGCGGCAATGCTGCGCGACACATCGGGCACAGCCCGCTTGATCACCCAAGCCTTCCACACGATGACCACCCAGCTAGCGACTGACATAGCCAGCAGCAAGAAGGCCACAAATTTACTGATAGCGTCGCCTTGCGCGATAAATTGGAATGCGGTCATATGAAAAATGAAGTTAATTAACGCAGGCCGAGCACATCAAACATATCGAACAAACCTGTCTTGTGCCCCGCCAGAAAACGCACTGCCCGCAGCCCACCTTGTGCGTAGGTGCTGCGGCTAGACGACTTGTGGGTGATTTCGATACGCTCGCCAATGCCTGCAAACAGCACTGTGTGGTCGCCCACAATATCGCCGCCGCGAATGGTGGCAAAGCCGATGCTGGACGGCTCGCGCTCACCCGTGTGGCCTACGCGCGAGTAAACGGCACACTCTTTGAGGTCACGACCCATAGCGCTGGCCATGACTTCGCCCATTTTGAGCGCAGTGCCGCTGGGCGCGTCCACCTTGTGGCGGTGGTGCGCCTCGATCACTTCAATATCGTAGCCCTCAGACATGGCTTTGGCGGCCATCTCTAGCAGCTTGAGCGTGACGTTGACGCCCACGCTCATATTCGGGGCCATCATGATGGCAATGTCTTTGCTGGCCTCGTGTATTTCGGCTTTTTGCGCATCGCTAAAACCCGTGGTGCCAATGATCATTTTCACGTCCATCTCGCGGCACAGCGCCAAATGGGCCATCGTGCCCTCGGGACGGGTAAAGTCAATCAAGGCATCGGTCTTTTGCAATGCAAATCGCACATCTGAAGTAATGGTTACGCCGCTGGCAAAGCCTAAAAAGCCACTGGCGTCCAAGCCCATACCGGGGCTTGCTGGCACATCAAGCGCGCCGGCCACTACACAGTCATCAGCTTGGTGAACAGCTTCAATCAGCATACGGCCCATGCGGCCACTGGCGCCTGCAATACAAATACGGTGCTGCATACGGCGGCCTTATTGAGGGGCGGACTCAAGCGGTGGATAGGCCACTGGCGTAGCAGGCGCAACGGTAGCAGGCTGGGCGCTAGGCTGGGCTGGACTGCGGCTTTGGGTTTTGGCTAGCTGCTCTTCGCTGGCTTCTAGCTCAGGCACCTTGCCGAATTTGCGCTGGGTGTCGATGGTGGCAATGAACTCGGCCTCGGTGGGCATGGTGTCGCCATCAAATTTCTCGAGGTCATCGCCTTTGAAAAACACAGCCAGCTTGCGCGCCTGGGCATCCACGCCTTGGCGGCGAATGGTGAACACATAGTCCCAGCGGTCTGCGTGGAACACGCTGGTGAGCAACGGCGAGCCCAATATCTCACGCACTTGCGTGCGCGACATGCCTGGGCGCAGGGCATCGACCTGCTCTTTAGAGACAAAATTGCCTTGCACCACCTCTGCTTTGTAGGGGGTGATGGCGGTCATCAGGCTGCTGCCGTTAAAGCTGCCGCAGGCGCTCAGCAAGCTAACGGCCAAAGCGGACAATGCCCAGCGCAACGCGGCGCGGGGCTTAACAAAAAAAGTAGGCACAGAAACAGAGTACATAGGCACAGACATTACAAGCACCGCCCGGCCTAAAACCCGGCGTAAAGGTTATGATGAACTCATTGTAGCGGCTCTGTGTGCATGATGATAAGTGCCCCCATCCGAGTTTTTGTACTGTTTGCCCCCAGCAGGGCTTGCACGGTAACTTTTTATGTCCAACATTGATGAACTGAAAAACACAGGCTTAAAAGCCACTTTGCCGCGTTTGAAAATCATGGAGATTTTTCAAACCAATGCGCAGCGGCACATGACCGCAGAAGACGTGTTTCGCGTGCTGCTAGAGGAGCGCACCGATATTGGCCTGGCCACGGTGTACCGTGTGCTCACGCAGTTTGAGCAAGCGGGCATCTTAAACCGCAACCATTTTGAGCAAGGCAAGGCTGTTTACGAGCTCAACGAGGGCCAGCACCACGACCATTTGGTGTGCCTAGACTGTGGCCGCGTAGAAGAGTTTTATGACGCTGAGATTGAAAAGCGCCAGCATGCAGTGGCCAAAACCAAAGGCTTTACCATTGCAGACCACTCGCTGAGCCTGTACGCCCATTGCACTAAAGCCAAATGCACTCACCGCCCGACGCGACCAGCGGCTTGAGCACCGGGCAAAACTACTTTTAAGCCTTGGTGCGCTGCTGATGCGCTAGCAAAGCTGCTTTTTGGCGGCTAAATACCTTCCAAAATGCAGCCTCTTGCGTAGAGGCAAAGTTAATGCGCATCAATGTGCTGGGCTGGTTGCGGCTGGCGTGAAACAGCGCACCGGGCGCCAGCAAATAGCCATCATCTAGCATATGCTGCGCCAACACATCGGTGTCTACGCCCGTATCAACCCAACCAAATAGTCCTGCAGGCTCGGCAGCAAAGGTGCAGCCCGCTTGCAGTGCCAAGCGGGCGCTGCGGCTGCGAGCGGCGTCTAGCCGGGCGCGGATGCGCTCTGCATGGCGGCGCAGATGGCCCTGCTCGATACAAATGGCCATGGCTTTCTCTAGCAACGCGGGAGTGGTTAGCGCAGACAACAGCTTGGTGTCTAGCAGCCGCTCCACCAAATCCGCAGGCGCGGCGATATAGCCCACCCGCCAGTTAGGAGCGAGGATTTTGGCAAATCCGCTGACATAGATAGTGCGCTGCAGCCCGTCGAGCGCGCACATGCGGGTGGCGTGCGCAGGCGCTATGTGGCTGTAGGTATCGTCTTCAACAATATGAAAATCATGCTGATTGGCCAATTGCAAAATGCGGTGTGCGCTGCCGGGGCTTAAGGTGTAGCCAGTCGGGTTATGGAACACGCTCACACTGACAAACATTTTGGGGGCATGCTCAGTACAGTAACGAGCCATCACCTCGAGGTCTGGCCCGTCTGGGCCGCGCGGCACGGGCAAAATGCGCATGCCCAGCGCGTCAAGCCGCGCAAACTCCACGGCCCAACCTGGCTCCTCCACCATCACGCAGTCACCCGCCTTGAGCAAGGTGCGGCTGACGATATCCAGGCCATGCGTTGCGCCCATGCTGGTGATGATGTGCTCGGGCGGTACGTCAATACTGAGGTCGCGCAGCTTGGTTGACAGCGCGTTGCGCAGGCCGGTGTCGCCTTTGGGCTCACCGTATTTCAGGCTCGTTTCTAGTAGCGTTTTGCTCTGCGTCACCTTGCGCACCGCCGCGCTCATAAAGTCAGACTCCAGCCATTCTGGCGGAAACACCCCCATGCCCGGCTGCGGCCAGTCGGTGCCCAAGCCACCTCGGTTGTGGTGAAACATGCCGCGAATCAGCGCAGTAGCGTCGATGCGGGCCTGCAGTCTGCCGGTCAGCCCGGTGCTGGCGCGCAGAGAAATACCGCCGGGTATGTCTGCTACAGACAACTTATTTGCTACACTATTAATAGCTAACTTATTAATGTCCACTTCGGAAAACTTGCTATTTTTCTGACTATTTTGAATATCGCGAACATAAAAACCTCTTTGCTTGCGCGCCTCCACCAGCCCAGCTGCCACCAGCTGGTCGTAGGCTGCCACCACGGTGTGGGGGCTCACGCCGTGCTGCACCGCGCACTGGCGCACACTGGGCAGCCGGGCACCTGCAGCCAGTAGCCGGTTGCGGATACGCTCGGTAAACCGGGCAACGAGCTGGTCAGTAAGGCTCAGCGAGGAGGTTCGCATCAACATGGCTTAGGCTCTGTGGTCGTAGGAGTTAATGGGCAGGAACTAATCTGTACCGATCCATTAACCAATACAGTCTTTTAACTGCACTGTTAATCTGTACTGGATCTGTACCGTTTGATACTGTACATTGAAGCCTATGAGTTGGCAAGAATTCACCGCACTTTTAATCTTAGGCACCGCCATGAGTTTTTCTCCGGGGCCTAACACCACACTGTCTACGGCGCTGGCGGCCAACCACGGGCTCGCACGCGCCATGCGCTTTGTGTGCGCCGTGCCAGTCGGCTGGGGCGTGCTGCTAACGGTGTGCGCAGCAGGCGTGGGCGGATTGATCGTGGCCGCACCTGCGCTGCGCGTAGCGATCAAAGTGGTGGGCGTGGGTTATTTGCTGTGGCTGGCTTTTAAGCTGTCGCGCTCGGGCAGCTTGGCGCAGGCCGACTCGCCCTGGCTCGTTGTGACATTTTGGCAGGGCATAGCGCTGCAGTTTGTCAATATCAAGGCATGGATGTTTGCTTTGGCTGTCGTAGCGGGCTGGGTGGCGGGGCGGGGCGATACGCTGGCGCGCTTTGCTGTGGTGCTGCCCACGATGATGTTTTTTGCCTTTACCAGCAACTTTGTCTACGCTGCTGCGGGCGCGCTGCTGCGCGACTGGCTGGCGCTAAGCGCACGGCTACTGTGGTTTAACCGTGCCATGGCCTTGGTGCTGGTGGCCACTGCAGCTTGGATGGCCACCGTATGAACGGTGCGCAAGAAAAAGAAGCTTTGCTGTGGGGTGTGATCGGCGTCACATTGTTTGCCGCCACCTTGCCTTTTACGCGCTTGGCAGTGGGCCCGGTAGACGCGCCGCAGCTGTCACCTTGGTTCGTCACGTTCGGGCGAGCCGCAGTGGCGGGGGTGTTGTCAGTTTTGTATTTGCTCTGGCAAAAATCACGCGGCAGTTTAAACATACCTACCCGCGCCGAGTGGCCGCTGGTGGCGCTCACGGCTTTAGGCGTGATCGTGGGCTTTCCGCTGTTTCTAGCGCTCGCGCTGCGCTACGTGCCCAGCACGCACGGCGCTGTGGTCACGGCGCTGCTGCCTTTGTCCACAGCGCTGCT
>JANPDG010000266.1:0-6378 GCA_031431335.1 Polaromonas sp.
CACGCCACACCGCAGCTGATTAAAGATGCAATGACCGCTAATTTGCAGGGCTTGGCGGGCTACCCAGCCACTGCGGGCGAGCCAGCTTTGCGCAGCGCCTGCGCAGCTTGGCTCAAGCGCCGCTACGGCGTGAATGCAGACGCTGCAAACCAAATACTGCCCGTTAACGGTTCGCGCGAGGCGCTGTTTTCGCTCACGCAGGCAGTCATTGACCCGACTCAACCGGGCGCCACCGTCATCAGCCCCAACCCGTTCTACCAAATCTACGAAGGCGCAGCGCTACTTGCAGGTGCGCAGCTGCACTACGCAAACAGCGACCCCAAGCGTAACTTTGCAGTTGACTGGGACAGCGTGAGCCCTGATGTGTGGGCCCAAACCCAGCTGATATTTGCCTGCTCGCCCGGTAACCCAGCTGGCGCGGTGATGGACTTGGCCGAGTGGCAAAAGCTGTTTGACTTGAGCGACCAATACGGCTTTGTGATTGCCTCAGACGAGTGCTACAGCGAGATTTACTTCAGAGACGAGCCGCCGCTGGGTGGCCTAGAGGCCGCTGCCAAGTTAGGCCGAAGCGACTTTAAAAACCTGATCGCCATGACCTCGCTGTCTAAGCGCAGCAATGTGCCGGGCATGCGCAGTGGGTTTGTGGCGGGCGACGCGGCCATCATCAAGCAGTTTTTGCTCTACCGCACCTACCACGGCAGCGCCATGAGCGGCGCGGTGCAGGCCGCAAGCGTAGCTGCCTGGAACGACGAGCAGCATGTCGTTGACAACCGCGCGCTGTACCGCGCTAAGTTTGCAGCGGTGACACCGCTGCTGGCCAGCGTGCTAAACGTCAAGCTGCCAGACGCGGCTTTCTATTTGTGGGCGCAAATTCCGGCCCATGTGTGCGGCGGCTCTGACACGGCGTTCGCAGCGCAGCTGTTAGAACAATACAATGTGACAGTGTTGCCTGGCAGCTACCTGGCGCGTGAAACGATGGTCAACGGGCAGAGTATCAACCCCGGCGCAGGCTATATCCGCATGGCTTTGGTTGCCCAGACGCAAGAATGTGTCGAAGCTGCGCAGCGCATCGTTCAATTTGTCCAGCAAAATACGCTTTAATTTCAACTTCACTTTTAACCCTCAAACTACATGACCCAACAACTCCAAACCACCATCGAAGCCGCTTGGGACAACCGTGCCAATCTGTCGACCGCCTCTGCACCCCAAGAAGTTCGCGATGCGGTAGAGCATGTCATCAGCCAGCTCAATAATGGCGAGCTTCGCGTAGCCACCCGCGAGGCCGTGGGCCAATGGACGGTGCACCAGTGGATCAAAAAAGCCGTGTTACTGAGCTTTCGCTTGAACGACAACCAAATCATGAAGGCCGGAGATTTGGGGTTTTATGACAAAGTACCGACCAAATTCGCTCATTTAACCGAAGAAGAGATGAAAGCCACCGGCGTGCGCGTGGTGCCACCGGCTGTCGCGCGGCGCGGCAGCTTTATTGCCAAAGGCGCTATTTTGATGCCCAGCTATGTGAACATTGGCGCGTATGTGGGCGAAGGCACGATGGTAGACACTTGGGCTACTGTGGGCAGCTGCGCCCAAATTGGCAAAAACGTGCACCTCTCAGGCGGTGTCGGCATTGGCGGCGTGCTCGAGCCGTTGCAGGCTGGCCCCACCATCATTGAAGACAACTGCTTTATCGGCGCGCGCTCTGAAGTGGTGGAGGGCGTGGTGATTGAGGAGAACTCGGTCATCAGCATGGGCGTGTACATCGGCCAAAGCACCCCTATTTACGACCGCGCCACCGACACCGTGAGCTACGGCCGCGTGCCCTCAGGCTCGGTGGTGATCAGCGGTAATTTACCCAAAGACGGTGGTAAATACAGCCTGTACGCAGCTATCATCGTGAAGCGGGTGGACGCACAGACCCGCGCCAAGACATCGCTCAACGACCTGCTGCGCGATTGAGCCTACAACTGGCCGTGTGCCCAAGCGGCCAGGCTATCTTGGTAAATTATTTTCAGGTAAGAAAAATGGCATTTTTCCGACGTGGATATTGAATAGTTCGCTATTATTTTAATAGTATCTTCAATACCACTCGAACAAGATAATCAAGGGGACACTAATGAGCACGATGGTGAGAATCTTAAAACTGATGGCCGAGAAAAAGGCGTCTGACGTTTACCTGTCCGCTTACTCGCCTGCCACAATCAAAATCAATGGCCAATGTGTGCCGATCAACAGCCAGGCCCTGCCAGCAGACGCCCCCAAGGCGTTTTTGGCCGAGATTTTGCCCGCTACCCGCATCGAAGAGCTGGAAGAAATCGGCGAGCTGAACATGGCCCACTCGCTAGCAGACGTGGGCAACTTTCGTATCAGCGCTATGCGCCAGCGGGCGACATATGCAGTGGTGATTCGCTATATCCCCACCGAAATCCCTCTGCTTGAGTCGCTCAACGTGCCGCCCATTTTGAGCGACCTGATCATGGAAAAGCGGGGCTTGCTTCTGATGGTGGGCGCCACTGGCGCAGGCAAGTCCACCACGCTGGCAGCCATGATCGACCAACGCAACGGCAAAGTGCCGGGCCACATCTTGACGGTAGAAGACCCTGTGGAGTTTTTGTTCACTAACAAAAAGTCTATCGTCAACCAACGCGAAGTGGGCTCAGACACCAGCTCGATGCAAGTCGCCCTGAAAAACGCTCTGCGCCAAGCGCCCGATGTGATCTTGATTGGTGAGATCCGCGACCGCGAGACCATGTCGGCGGCCATTGCCTACGCCCAGTCAGGCCACCTGTGTTTGGCCACCATGCACGCCAACAACAGCTACCAAGCGCTCAACCGAATCCTGAGCTTCTACCCCGTCGAAGTGCGCCCCACCATGCTAGGCGACCTGGCCTCAGCCCTCAAAGCCGTCGTCTCCCAGCGCCTGCTGCGCACCGTGCACGGCACCCGCACGCCTGCTGTGGAGGTGATGCTCAACACCAAGCTGATTTCAGACTTGATTGAAAAAGGCGACTTCTCAGGCGCCAAAGAAGCCATGGAAAACTCCATGGTCGAGGGCTCACAAACCTTTGAGCAAGACATAGCCCGCCTGATTGTGGAAGGCACCATCGATCGCAAAGAAGGCATCTTGTACGCCGACAGCCCCACCAACCTGATGTGGCGCTTGGCCAACGACTTTGCCAACGCCCAGAAAGCCGCCGAGCCAGAAGCCGACGTGGACGACACGCCGTCGTTTACTGAGATTACTCTGGACGTAAAGCACTCTGATTCGCGGTATGGGTCGATTTAAGTAGGCTTGTGTAAGCTGAGGCTTGAAAGCGGACTTCCGGACGCAGAGGGCGCAAAGGTTACGCAGAGGACGCAAAAGAAAACAAAAAATACAAAGAACTAAAACAAATTAATGAATTTATTCGTTGATTTATTATTATTTTTTGCGTCTTTTTTACGTCTTTTGCGCAGCCTTTGCCCCCTCTGCGTCCAAAAAATCCCCGTCCCCGTTCTAGAGCACCATAAGCCATGAAAAAAGAGCATATAGCCCCTTTTTTTGCCACCCTTCAAGCCGCTAATCCGCAGCCAAATACGGAGCTGGAATACACCAGTGTGTTTGAGCTGCTAGCCGCTGTGCTACTGAGCGCGCAGGCCACCGATGTGGGGGTAAACAAAGCCACCCGCAAGTTGTTTGCAGTGGCCAACACGCCCCAAGCGATTGCAGCTCTGGGCTTGGCCGGGCTGGAGAGTTATATCAAGACCATTGGGCTGTACCACTCTAAAGCCCGCCATTTGCTAGAGACCTGCCACATCTTGGTGGCGCAGCACGGCGCTGTGGTGCCGCGCACGCGCGAGGCGCTAGAAGCCCTGCCGGGCGTGGGCCGCAAGACAGCCAATGTGGTGCTCAATGTCGCATTTGGCGAGCCCACGATGGCAGTCGACACACATATCTTTCGCATGGGTAACCGCACCGGCTTGGCACCGGGCAAGACGCCTTACGATGTGGAGATGGGTTTGCTGAAACGCATTCCGGCGCAGTATTTGGTTGACGCGCACCACTGGCTCATCTTGCATGGCCGCTATGTGTGCCAAGCGCGTAAGCCGCTGTGCTACGACTGCGGCGTGGCGCAGTATTGTGCGTTCAAGCCCAAGACTCTGGCCACCTAAGCCAGTGGCATTAAAGTTGCAAGGTATTTTGACTGGAGACACTGATGACCCCCTCACCCACTGCTTGTTCTACTTCAACTTCAACGGGTACGTCTACTCGCCGCCGCCTTTTGTGCGCTGGTGCCACTGCCGCTGCTGCCAGCACACTCGGCTGGGCTCAGTGGGCGCACGCGCAGTCTGACTACCCAGCCAAGCCGGGCAAAATCATTGTGGGCTTTGCGGCAGGCGGCGGCACCGATGTGTTTGCGCGCGCGCTGGCCCAAGGCCTGGCTGCACAGCTGGGCCAGCCGTTTGTGATTGACAACAAGCCCGGGGCGGGCGGCGTAATAGCCAGCCAGGGCATGCTGCAAACCGCCGCTGACGGCTACACCCTGCTGCTGGGCAGCACGTCCACCCAAACCATTGCGCCCCTGCTGTATGCCAAGCGCCCCTACAGCGCGGCCGACTTCACGCCCATAGCCCACGTGGCCACGGTCGGCATCGTGCTGGTAGCGCACCCGAGCGCCCCGTTTAACACCGTGGCCGAGCTGATCGCCTACGCCCGCCAGCGCCCTGGCCAGCTTAACTACGCCTCAGGCGGCAATGGCGTAACCAACCACTTGGCCATGGAGCTGCTCAAAAGCCGCACCGGCACATTTATGACCCACATCCCCTACCGCGGCTCCGCGCCCGCGCTGCAAGACGTGATGGCTGGCGTGGTGCCGCTGATGTTTGACAGCGTGGCCGCCAGCGGGCCGCAGATTCGCGCAGGCAAAGTCAAAGCCATAGCCGTGGCCAGCGCCCAGCGGCTAGACGCCCTGCCCGGCGTGCCCACGGTGGCCGAGAGCCTGCCCGCTCTGAGCGGCTTTGAGACCAGCGGCTGGGTGGCCCTATACGCCCCCAAGTCCACGCCCGCCCCCATCGTTGCCAAGCTGCAAGACGCCGTGGCCAAAGTGCTGGCTGCGCCCGACGTAGCCACCCGCTTTGCCGCCCAAGGCGCAGCGCCCCGGTTTATGAACGCCGCACAACTGAGCGCCTTTGAAGCCGCCGAAGCCCGCAAATGGCAAGAGGCGGTAAGCTACAGTGGGGCTAAGTTAGACTGATGCTTTTTGGAAGAAAAATGAGCAGTTTTCCGACGTGGATATTAGATAGTTTGCTATTATTTTAATAGTATTTATAGATTTGAATGACTGCACACTGCGCTCAATCTACGACAGCCCACGACAGCCCACGCTAACTGCAGCCTAAAAACACGCGCATCCGCGCCAGCTCATCGTCCAGCGCCTGCTTAAAAGTTTTGTCACGCGGCGGCTTGCCAGCTGTGTAGCCCAGCTCAGCTGTTAGCGCGCCGTCTGCAACGGCCAAGTTGCCCCACCCTACTACTTGGTCGCGCCACAGCAAGGGCAGCGCGTAGTAGCCGCGCACGCGCTTGTGGGCGGGCGTGTAAGCCTCAAACCGATACGCCCAGCCCCACAGCAACTCAAAGCGGCGGCGGTCCCACACCAGTGGATCAAACGGGGCCAGCAGGCGCACGCTGGCGGGCTGGTCGTGTTGGGTTGTATAGCGCGCAGCGGTGGGCGACTCGCCGCAAGGCCAATACCAGGTGATGCCGCCCAGCACCGTGCTGCCAAGCCGCTGCTTGGCGCGGGCCAAAGCAGCGGCGCGCTGGGTGTCCCACTGCGGCACACCGCCGCGCAGCAGGCGCACCAGGTCAGACAGCGAACGCTCGGGCAGCGGCGCATATTTGTGCACGATCACGTCGATCAAAGCGTCCATGGCTTGCGCAGTGTCCACTCCCTGCGCGTCCCCTTGTGTGTCCCATGTTGCAGCCGCAGACAGCGACACAGCATACGTGCGCACCCCGCTCACTCGCCCGGCAATGCGCAGCATGCCCCGGTAATGCATCGCGTCTAGCAGCTGCGTGCTGGCGTTAGACGTGCCGCCAAACCAGTTGCGCGCCCGGCCATGGGCAAAATGCGCGTCCACCTCACGCGGGTGCACCCCACTTGCGCCCTGACTGCGCTCTTGCACATACGCCAGCACTGCCTGCGCCTGGGCCACCCGCGCCGGGGGCCAGGCCACACGCGGTGTGCGCGGGTGCATGAGCGCCTGGGCAGCGCGCGGCACAAAGCCGTAGTTCACAAAAAAGTCTTCTTCTATACCCAGCCCCGCATAGCGCCGCTCCAAATCCCCCGCGCAATAGCCCTTCACCCGGTGCCGCAAAGTCAGGTCCTGCGCCCGCGCAGGCGC
>JANPDG010000267.1:0-2256 GCA_031431335.1 Polaromonas sp.
CTTCATTTAAAGGAAACTGAGTACAGGTTTAACCATCGCCATAGCAGCCTCTATAAAGCTCTGCTATCCTTATTGAATCAACAACCACTTTGAGTGCGTTTGCTTCCTAAGCCCCTAATTTAATAGCTGACTATTGAATATCGACGTCGGAAAAGTGCCCTATTTTTTCCAGAATGTGTGTTTTGAATATGGACTGGCTTGTTTGTTAA
Organism: Polaromonas sp.; assembly: GCA_031431335.1. Taxonomy (GTDB): domain Bacteria; phylum Pseudomonadota; class Gammaproteobacteria; order Burkholderiales; family Burkholderiaceae_C; genus JAAFIP01. The sequence continues at coordinate 210 of JANPDG010000267.1, forward strand.
AACAAACCCCATCTCACCCACCCCATTCTTGGAAGAAAAATAAGCACTTTTCCGACGTCGATATTAAATAGTTTGCTATAATTTTAATAGTAAAATTCAATGCCAAACCTGCCGAGCCACCCGCACCATGTTCTCACCCATCACCAGCGCCACATCGGCGGGTGTCATGCCGACTTTGGCCAGTGCCTCGGGCAGTAGCTGCCAGGTTTCCACGGGGGTGTAGCTCATACGGGCGATGGCGCGGTTGTAGCCGGCTTCGCGCGGCCACCAGTACACGGGGTCGTAGTGGCCGGGCGGGTTGTCGTTGAGCTCGGGTTGCCTAAAGCTGATGTCCAGGCCAATGCCCACATGCTGCACACCTACTAGGTCGGCCACATAGGCCGCGTGGCGCGCCATGTCGGTGGCGGTGGGCGTGTGGTTACCCAAAAAGGCTGACACACCCGACAAACACACCACGCCGCCGGTGGCTGCGCTGGCTTTGATTTGCTCGTCGGTAATGTTGCGGCCATGCTCGGCCAGCTTGAGCGGGTTAGCGTGGCTAAAAATCACGGGTTTGCTGGATGCCGCCATGATGTCCAGGCTGCATTTGCGGCCTGTGTGCGAGCAGTCCATCAGCATGCCTGCATCGTTCACGGCTTGCACCATGCGCTTACCCAGGGGCGTGAGACCACGCTCGACGTCGTGGCAGCCGTCGGCCACGCTGTTGTTGCGGTTGTAGGCAAAGTGAATTTGCCGCACGCCCAGGTCGCTGTACATCTGCACCATCTCGGGCTGGTCCATCAGCGGCATGGCACCTTCTAAGTCAAAACCAATGGCGATTTGGCCGTTAGCTTGGGCTTTTTCAATATCAGCCACGCTGCCAGCTAGGGCGAATTTATCAGGCTGCGCAGCAATCTTGGCACGAAACGCCCCCAACACCGCCATCACCTGCGTAACCGGGTTCATGTCCATCCCCACGTTAATCGACACAAAATTCACGCCGACTTTGCGCAGGTCGTCAATCGGTGTGAAGTCTGCATCAGGGTGCAGCGGCAGGCAGGCGTGGGATTCCCAGTGGATGGACATATGTGACTCTTTCGCTAGATGTTTAAAGACTATACAGGGCTGAGTACGGGGCGTAACTGCAGGGTGAATAGGGTGTCGCTTACAACATATTTACTATTTATTTAATAGCACACTATTGAATATCCACGTCGGAAAAGTGCCTAAAAATCTTCCAAAACGTGCCATTTAAATATGGACACGCTTAAAGCCTTCAGATGCCTGCATCAAGCTGGCGGTGTAGGGGCTGGTGACTTTGCGCAGGGCCAGGTCGTGGGACGACAGCATTTCTACGGTTTGGCCGCGCTGCATCACCATCAGCCGTTCGCACAGGTGGGTGACTACCGCTAAATCGTGGCTGACCATGATGAAGGTTAGGCCGCGGCGGCGGCGCAGGGCTTCTAGCAAATTGAGCACTTCGGCTTGCACAGAGGCATCCAGCGCCGAGGTGGGCTCGTCGAGTAGCAAAATTTGCGGCTCCAAAATCAAAGCGCGGGCAATCGCAATGCGTTGGCGCTGGCCGCCCGAGAGCTGGTGCGGGTAGCGAAAGCGAAAGCCGCTGCCTAGGCCGACTTCGTCGAGTGCTTTTTCAATGCGCTGCTCGGCGTCACCCATGTTGTGAATGGCCAGTGGCTCGGCCAGGATGCGATCGACCGTTTGGCGCGGGTGCAGCGATCCGTAAGGGTCTTGGAACACCATTTGCACCTGGCGGCGAAAGGCGATTGACCCGGGTAAAGGCAGGATGGCGGTTGAATTAGCGCCCTGCCCGTCGGTTAACTGCACAGTACCCGCCACTTTGGGTGCCAGGCCGCAGATAGCGCGCAGCACGGTGGATTTGCCTGAACCCGACTCGCCCACAATGCCAAAGCTCTCGCCGGGCTGCACGGTAAATGAGGTGTCGGCCACGGCGACAAAGCGGTCGTACTCTACGCGCAGGCCAGTGACTTGAATGCCAACGGACGAGGCGCTGGCCGCTGGGGCGATTAAGGCGCTAGATTCGCTTGAG